>NZ_JBEZDN010000200.1:0-8947 GCF_040648315.1 Pseudonocardia sp. NPDC049154 | reverse complement strand
CGCCTGCCACGGGCGGGGTGCGCACCCCGCCCGCAGGCGTGGTCGCCCGGCCGGTGTTCGCACTTCCGCCCGATCCGGAGGAGCCGGCCTGCCCGGCGGGGGCCTGGTTCACCGTCGTCGGGTCGACGGGGGCGGTCGTGGGGTCCGCGACCGGTGCGCCGGAGGTGGGCACGCTCATCCCGCCGACGCCGGTGCTCACGGCCGGCGCGGCCGACGGCCAGAACACCGCCGCGGCCACGATGCCCGCGGCCGCGAGCGCCCCGCCGAGGCCGACCAGCAGGCCGACCGGCATGCGTCGTCGGCCGTCGGGCTCGGGGTCGTACTCCCAGTCCGGGTCAGCCGGTGCGGCGGCGGGCAGCCCGGGACGGGGCGGCGGGCCGGCGGGCGCCCAGCCACCGGTGGATCCGACGACGCCGATCGGGCCGGTCGCACCGGACGGGGGCGTCCCGATCGCCACCGTCGCGCCGATGAGCGCGGGCAGCGAGCCCGAGGCGGAGTCGGTGAGCGGGTTCGGCGGAGGGGCCACGAAGGCCGTCCCGCCGGTGGGGGTCGCGGGCCCCCCGGGGATCGGGGCCAGTGCCACCGCGGGCCAGGACGCCGTGGGGCGCGGGGAGACGGCGAGCGCCGCGCCCTTCGCGATCGCGTTCTTGGGGTCGGTGTCGACGGCGACGGGCCGGCCGAGCTCCTGCGACACCAGCTGCCCGACCAGCGGCACCCGCGAGGACCCGCCGACGAGGAGCACGGCGTCGAGCGCCGCGGGCTGCAGCCCGGCGGAGGCGACCGCCCGGCGCAGCGCCTCGACGGTCTCCTCGATCCGGTCCCGGATGGCGTCCTCGAACTCGCTGCGGTGCAGCCGGACGGAGCCGCGGTGGCCGGGCAGCAGGACGGGGATCGCCGCCTCGGTGTCGGCCGACAGCGCCTCCTTGGCCTCGGTGCACTCGCGCCGCAGCCGCGCGACGGCCGCGAGCACGGCCGGGTCGGCCTCGTCGAGCCCCTCGAAGGCCTCCGGCAGGCCGGTGACGACGTGGTCGAACACCACCTGGTCGAAGTCGACACCGCCGAGCCGCTCGATCCCCTCGGGCCGCCCCTGCAGCGCGAAGTGGGAGCGGTCGGTCTTGCGCACGACGGCGGCGTCGAAGGTGCCGCCGCCCAGGTCGTAGACGGCGATCGTCGAGCCCGCGGCCACCCGCTCGCCCGCGGCGTAGTGCAGGGCGGCGGCCTGCGGCTCGGCCAGGAAGGTCACGGTGAGGCCCTGCTCGTCGAGCGCCTCGGCCATCAGCTCGAGCTTGTGCCCGCCCCACGAGGCGGGGTGGGTGACGGCGATCCGCTCGGCGGGGCCGCCCTCGCGGTCGGCGACCTGGTCGACGATCCAGCGGACCAGCCGGGCGCACAGCTCCTCCGGCACCCAGGCCCGGCCGCCGACGACGATCGGCGTCGAGTCCCCGACGCGCCGCTTGAACTCGCGGACCACCCGGTCCGGGTCGGTGACCGCGCGGCGCTCGGCGGCGTCGCCGACCAGCACCTCGCCGTCCGGCCCGACGAACAGCACCGAGGGGACGTCCGTGCGGCGGCCGGAGAGGGTGACCATCTCGGGCGCGACCCAGTGCTCGCCGGCGGGCCGGCACACGGCCGCCGCGCTGTACGTCGTCCCCAGGTCGATGCCGAGCTGGTAGCCCATCGTCGTTCCCCCCGCCGAACCGGCAGCTCTGCCCCCGGCGCGCCCCCGCGCGCCTGTGACGCCATCGCGTGGCGGAGCCGCGCCGTTATCGTCCCCGACCCCCTGCTGACACGATCGGGTGACGCCCGGGGGTGCCGGGCCCCGGAAGCCCCTAACGGCCCCCGCCCCGATCCCCTATGCCACCCGGTGGGGAACCGTGCCCGATCCCCGATGGCGGGGCCGCCCCGCGCTCCTACCTTTCGGATCAACGCCAGCCGGGGTCGCCCGGCGCGACACCGACACACGATCCACACCTGGAGACGATCCCCATGACGCTTCTCGAGTTCCTCCTCAAGCTCATCGGCAACGACGACGAGTCCCTTGAGCTCCAGGAGAACTTCCGCGAGGACCCGTACGGCACCCTCAAGGACGCCGGCCTCGAGGACCTGACCGCCGAGGACGTGCACGACGCGCTGGTCCTGATCCAGGACAACGACACCGCGTCCTTCGACCGTAACTACGACACCGGCAGCAACCACCTGGTCGCGGCCGCGGCGGCCCCGCACCACGGCGGCGGGCACCACGAGGGTGACCACGACGGCCACAAGGGCGCGGTCGAGTACATCAACAAGTACGTCACCAACAACCACGTCGACGACCGCGACACCATCGTCGACAACTCCGTGAACCAGAAGATCGACACGGACGGCGGCGACTTCCGCCAGGACATCGACATCGACGCCGTGACCGCCTCGGGCGACGGCGCGGTCGCGGCCGGTGGCGACATCGAGGACTCCACGATCACCACCGGCAACGGCAACATCGTCGGCGACGACAACCAGGTCGTGAAGGGCGACGGCAACACCACCGCCTTCGGCCAGGGCAACGCCACCAGCACCAACGTGGACGGCGACGTGACCGTCGACGACGGCTCGGCCTTCGCCACCGGCGGCTCGGCGTCCGTGGACAACAGCGACAACAGCGTGAACGACTCGGGCAACACGAGCACCGACAACTCGGTCAACGACTCGTTCAACGACGAGAGCGACAACAGCGTCGACGACTCCTTCAACGCCGACCTGGACTTCGACAACAGCGTGAACGACTCGGGCAACACCTCGACCGACAGCAGCACCAACGACTCGGGCAACTTCTCGGTCGACACCGGCGACATCGACGTCGACGACTCCGCCGTCGCGCTCTGATCACGCTCCTCGCTCCTCCACGACCTCACGATCTTCACGGAGACGACTGACATGGCTTCCCCCCAGACCCTGATCGAGCTGCTGCTCAGCCTGCTCAACGACCCGGAGGCCGCCGAGGCCTTCAAGGCCGACCCGGCCGCCTACATCGAGGGCTGCGGCCTCACCGAGTTCACCGCCGAGGACGTGCACGACGCCGCGCTCCTCATCCAGGACAACGACGACTCGGACTCCGAGCGGAACCACAACACCGGCGGCAACCACCACCACACCCCGCCGCCGCCCCCGCACAAGGAGCCGCACGAGTCGGACCACGAGCACGCGGTCAAGTACCTGAACACGTACGTGACCAACAACTGGATCGACGACCGCGACACCATCGTCGACAACTCGATCAACCAGGTCATCGACACGGACGGCGGCGACTTCCGCCAGGACATCGACATCGACGCGGTGACCGCGTCCGGTGACGGTGCGGTGGCGGCCGGCGGCGACATCGAGGACTCCACGATCACCACCGGCGACGACAACATCGTCGGGGACGACAACCAGGTCGTGGACGGCGACGGCAACACCACGGCCTTCGGCAACGGCAGCGCCACCAGCACCAACGTCGGCGGCGACCTCACCGTCGACGACGGCTCGGCCTTCGCCACCGGCGGCAGCGCGGGCGTCGACAACAGCGACAACAGCGTCAACGACTCGTTCAACGAGACGACCGACAACAGCATCAACGACTCGGGCAACGACTTCAGCGACAACAGCGTGTCCGACTCGGGCAACCTGGACGCGGATGTCGACGCGAGCACGAACGACTCGTTCAACACCTCGACCGACAACAGCACGAACGACTCCGACAACGTCGACGTCTCGGTCGACGACGTCTCGGTCGAGGACTCGATCGTCACCGCCTGACACGCCTCCCGCATGACCGAGCGCCCCGGCACCCTCACCCGAGGGTGTCGGGGCCTTCGTCGTGGACGCGGTCCTCGTGTAGGCAGAATGTGACGGACAGGTGTCCCGACGGCCGGGACCGGGGAGGACGACGATTCGGTGGCGGTACCGGCAGCGGTCCAGCTGGTCGACCTGGCGCTCAAGGCCACGTCGGCCTACGAGCGTCCGGACCTCGCCGTCCGGCTGCAGGCGACCCGGGCCCGGCTGGCCGACCCGAACGTCCGGGTGCTGATCGTCGGGGAGTTCAAGCAGGGCAAGAGCCAGCTGGTGAACGCGCTGGTCAACGCCCCGGTCTGCCCGGTCGACGACGACATCTCCACCGCCGTGCCCACCGAGGTCCGGTTCGCCGAGACCACGACCGTGACCCTGGTGAAGGTGCCGCCGGGCACCGCGGAAGACGCCGAGCCCGTCGAGGAGCGGACCGTCGTCGAGACCTCCCGGCTCGCCGACTTCGTCTCCGAGGCCGGCAACCCGGAGAACCGCGCCGGCCTGCACCACGCCGAGGTCACCCTGCCGCGCAAGCTGCTCCAGAGCGGCCTGGTGCTCGTCGACACCCCCGGCGTCGGCGGGCTCGGCTCCGCCCACGGCGCCGCGACCATGGCCGCCCTGCCGACCGCCGACGCCGTCGTCCTCGTCTCGGACGCCGCGCAGGAGTACACCGCGCCGGAGATCGACTTCCTGCGCTCGGCGATGGGCCTGTGCCCCAACGTCGGGTGCGTGGTCACCAAGACCGACCTGTACCCGCACTGGCGCAAGATCGTCGAGCTGGACAAGGGGCACCTGCGGAAGGCCGGCGTCGAGGCGGAGATCTACCCCGTCTCGTCGGCGCTGCGGCTCGCGGGCGCCGAGACCGGCGACGCCGAGCTGATGAGCGAGTCCGGGTTCGCGCCGCTGGTCGGCTTCCTGCTGCGCAAGGTCGTCGCGAGGGCGGACGACCTGGACCGCCGCTCGACCAGCCAGGACGTCCGGGCCGTCGCCGAGCAGCTCTCCGCACAGTTCACCGCCGAGCTCGCCGCCCTGGAGGACCCGGGCAAGGCCGAGGCGCTGGTCGAGGAGCTGACCCGGGCCAAGGCGCGGGCGGACGACCTGCGGCAGCGCTCGGCGCGCTGGCAGATCACCCTGAACGACGGCGTCGCCGACCTGATCTCGGACATCGAGTACGACCTGCGGGACCGGCTCCGCTCGGTCACCCGCGAGGCCGAGCAGCTGCTCGACGACGCCGACCCGGCCGACATCTGGGACCAGTTCGCGCAGTGGTTCCACCAGCAGGTGAGCCAGGCGACCTCGGCGAACTACGTGTGGACCGCCCAGCGTGCCCGCTGGCTCGCCGAGCAGGTCTCCGAGCACTTCGCCGAGGGTGCGGACGCCGCCCTGCCCGAGATCCACATCGACGGGAGCCGGCTGGGCGGCGCGGTCCAGGCCCTCGAGCAGCCGGAGGGTGAGAAGTTCGGGATCGGCCAGAAACTGTTCGTCGGCATGCGCGGCGGCTACGGCGGCCTGCTGATGATCGGCCTCGCCACGAGCTTCGCCGGCCTCGCCCTGCTCAACCCCTTCTCCATCGCGGCAGGCCTGCTGTTCGGCGGCAAGACCGTGCGGGACGAGCGCAAGCGGCTCCGCGAGCGGCGCCGGGCCGAGGCGAAGACGGCCGTCCGCCGGCACATCGACGAGGTGACCTTCCAGGTCGGCAAGGACTCCCGGGACACCCTGCGCCGCGCCCAGCGCCAGCTCCGCGACCACTTCACCGTGCTGGCCGAGGAACTGTCGGTGTCGCTGGCGACCTCGGTGTCGGCGGCCCAGAGCGCGGTGAGCACGGACGTCTCGCAGCGGCAGAAGCGGATCGAGGACCTGAAGGCCGAGATCGCCCGGGTCGAGTCCCTGGCGAAGCGGGCCCGGGCGCTGGTGGACGAGAAGTGACCGAACACTCCACCCTCCGGACCCCGGAGCAGCCGGCCGGCCTGGGCGCCGAGGTCCGCACCCTGCTCCGCCGCACGATCGACGTCTACGCCGACAGCCCGCAGGCCGTCGGCTGGCTGCGCCACCACCTCGCCCGGTTCGAGGAGCCGCTGCGCGTGGCGATCGCCGGCAAGGTCAAGGCGGGCAAGTCGACGCTGCTCAACGCCCTGGTCGGCGAGGAGATCGCGCCGACGGACGCCGGGGAGTGCACCCGCGTCGTTACCTGGTACCAGGACGCGCCGGCCCCGCGGGTGCAGATGTTCCCGCGCGCCGGGGCGCCGCGGCAGCTCACGATCGCCCGGTCGCAGGGCGCCCTGCAGCTCGACCTCGGCGGGCTCCCGGCCGAGCAGGTGGACCGGCTCGTCGTCGACTGGCCGTCGCAGTACCTGCGGTCCACCACGCTCGTCGACACCCCGGGCATCGCCTCGCTGTCGGCCGACGCCGCGGCGCGCGCCGGCGCCTTCCTCGCGCCGGACGACTCCCCCTCCCAGGCCGACGCCGTCGTCTACCTGATGCGGCACCTGCACAGCACGGACGTGCGGTTCCTCGAGTCCTTTCTGGACCGCGGCGTCGCCCGCGCCACCCCGGTGAACACGATCGCGGTGCTGTCCCGGGCGGACGAGATCGGCGTCGGGCGGCTCGACGCGCTCACCTCGGCCCGCCGCATCGCCCGCCGGTACCGGGCGGACGCGAAGATCCGGGGGCTCTGCCAGACCGTCGTCGCGGTGGCCGGGCTGCTCGCCCAGACCGGGCGCACCATGCGGCAGGACGAGTACGGGGCGCTCGCGACCCTCGCCGGGATGCCGCGCGCCGAGCTCGACGCCCTGCTCCTCTCCGCGGACCGGTTCGCCACCCGCGAGGTGGAGGGCGCACCCGCGCCGGAGGTGCGCGGACGCCTGGTGGAGCGGTTCGGGCTCTTCGGTGTCCGGCTCGGCACCACGCTGATCCGGCAGGGCGTGACCGACCCCTCCGCGCTGGCCTCCGAGCTGGTGCGGCGCAGCGGGCTGGAGGAGCTGCGCACGGTGCTCGCCACGCAGTTCGCCGAGCGACGCGAGCTGCTCAAGGCGCGATCGGCGCTGCTCGCCGTCGAGCTCGTCCTGCAGCGTGAACCGCGCCCGACTGCGCAGCCGATCGCCGCGGAGATGGAGCGGATCCTCGCCGGCGCCCACGAGTTCGTCGAGCTGCGGATGCTGTCCGCGCTGCGGGCCGGGGCCGTCACCTTCCCCGCCGACGCGCTCGACGACGCCGAACGCCTCCTCGGCGGCGACGGCAGCGGCGTGGCCGCCCGGCTCGGCCTCGACCCCGCTTCGGGGCCGGACGAGCTGCGCGCGGCCGCGCTCGACGCCGTCGTCCGCTGGCAGCGGCGGGCGGAGAGCCCGCTCGCGAGCCGGGCGACCGCCGACGCCGCGCGGGTCGTGGTGCGCAGCTGCGAGGGGATGCTCGCCCGGCTCCGCTGAGCGGCGAGGCTCAGCCGACGATCCGCTTGAGCTGCGCGAACAGCTCGCCGCGGCTCGTCGACCCGAGCCGCTGGCGCATCCGGGCCACGTGGTGCTCCACGGTCTTGGCCGAGATGAACAGCTTCTCGCCGATCTGCTTGTAGGTCAGGCCCTCCAGCACGAGGGCGGCGACCTCGCGCTCGCGATCGGAGAGCTGGCCGTCGGCGGGCTCCTCCTCGGCGGGCGCGCCGGCCGCCTCCGGGCCGGGTTCCTGTGGCCGGGCGGGGGCCGGCGGCGCCTGCTGGCCCTGCAGCGCACGGGCACAGGTCAGCAGCGCGCTCATCGCCCGGCGGTCGTCCGTTCGGATCGCGGCCTGCCCGGCCAGCTTGCCGCCGTCCCAGGACAGGCCGACGGCGTGCAGGCCGCGCGCGGCCGCCTCGACCGCGCCGGCGTCCACGTGCGAGTCGAGCAGCGCCACCCAGTGCGGCGCCGCGACCGCCATGGCCTCGGCGAACCGGCTGCCGCACGCCGCGCCCTGCAGGGCCGCGGCGTGCCCGGCGGCCTCCTCGCGGTCCTCGGCGAGGATCGCCGCGTGCAGCCGCGCCCAGTGCAGCGGCGCCGCCCAGAGCGGCGGGCTGCCGAGGCGGTCGAGCAGGGCCTCGGCCTCGTCGAGGTGCGGACGGACCCAGCTCGGCTCGCGCAGCCGGGTCGCCGCGATGGCCAGCTCGCCCAGCGGCTGCAGCACGAAGAGGTCGACGGGGTGGCGCACGATCGCCTCGCGCGCGCGGGCCCACAGCGGCATGAGCGAGGCGAGGTCGCCGGCGCGGCGGGCGAGCGCGACCTCCAGTGCGGAGGCGAGCAGCTCGTCGCGGGGTTCGAGGGCGTCCCGGCCGATGGCGTCGAGGTGCGCGCGGGCGGACCCGAAGGCGCCGCGGTTGAGCGCGATCCAGCCGAGGAGGAGGCGGTGCCGGGCCGCGGCGGCGGGCCCCCCGAGCCGGACGGTGACCGCCCGCTCCAGGAGCGACTTCGCGACGTCGAACTCCCCGGTCTGCACCGCCACCATCGCGGCGAGGGCGGCCGGGGTGTCCGGCAGCAGGGCGGCGCGGGTGGAGGACTCGAGCAGCGCGGCCGCCCGGGCGAGCTGGGAGAGCGCGCGGGTCGGCGAGCCGGTGACCGAGTCGAGCACGCCCTGCGCGGTGAGCTCCTCGGCCCCGGCGAGCAGCGTCGGCGGGCGCGCGGGACCGCCGGTGGCCGGACCGCCGCCGAAGCCGGGCGGGGCACCGAGGACGGCACCGGCCGACGTCGCGGGACCGCTCGGGACCGGCGGCGGGGCCGGGGTGTGGAGCGCGGCCCGGGCCTCGCCGAGCGCTCCCGTGCCGACGAGTGCGGGGATCGCGAGGGCCGTCGGTGCCCCGGCCCCGGCCATCCAGCGGTACAGCTCGGCACTGCGGGCGAGCATGCCGCGGTGGGCGAGGACCGCGGCGGCGACGGTCCCGGCGCGCAGGGCGTCGTCGACGTCGACCCGGTCCAGTGAGGACAGGACCTGGTCGGCCTCGGCGAGGGCGTCGTCGAGCCGGCCGGCGCGGATCGCGGCCTCGGCGCGGCGCGCGGCCAGCGGCAGGGCGGGCGCCCCGGCGGCCACGGCCGCGGTCACCGAGGTCGGCCGCACCGTGGACCGGGACAAGGCGCAGCGGGTCGAGATCGTCGATGCCGACGACGTCGTCGTCGCTGCCGAGGACATCACG
>NZ_JBEZDN010000199.1:0-9787 GCF_040648315.1 Pseudonocardia sp. NPDC049154 | reverse complement strand
GCCTGGCCCCGCACGATCGCCGAGGGCACGGCGATCGCGCGGCCGGTGCGGGACCGCGAGGCGTCGGCCCCCGTCTCGAAGGCCGCGACGAGCGGGCTGCAGTGCCGTGGCTGGGCGACCAGCAGCCGGGGCCGGCGGTCGATCGCGCCGGCCGCGAGCAGCTCGCCGAAGCCCAGGTGGCAGCCCAGCACGAGGCTGCCGGCGCCGCACGGGAGGACCACGGCGTCGGGCGCCGCGAAGCCCAGGTCCTCCCAGATCTCGTAGGCCAGCAGCTTCGTGCCCTGCAGGAAGAACGGATGCCAGTTGTGGCTGGCGTAGAAGACCTCGGCCGAGCGGCGGACGGCCTCGTCGGCCGTGGCCTGCCGGCTGCCCGGCACGAGGTCGACGGTCGCCCCGTGCGCGCGGCTCTGCCGGATCTTGGCCGGCGAGGTGGACTCCGGCGCGAGGATCGTGGCCGCGATCCCGGCCGCCGCGGCGTACGCGGCGACGGACGAGCCGCCGTTGCCGCTGCTGTCCTCGAGGATCGCGGGCACGCCCTGGGCGCGCAGCAGCGAGAGCATCACCGAGCTGCCGCGGTCCTTGAAGCTCGCGGTCGGGTTGAACCACTCGAGCTTGAGGCCGAGCTCCACGTCGTCGACGCGGTGGGGCAGCAGCGGGGTGGTGCCCTCGCCGAGCGTCACCGGCTCCAGCGGGAGGGGCAGGGCCGCGGCGTAGCGCCACTGCGAGCGCACGGCCGGGTCCACCTGGTCGCGGGTGATCCCCGACAGCGGCTCGACCAGGAGCGGGGAGCCGTCGTCACCGCGCCAACGCGGCTCGTCGAGCGGGTAGCGGCGGCCGGACCTGTCGAGGAGCATCGCCCGCCATCCTGGCGCACCCGCGCCCGGATGTCGGGCTCGGCCGCCACCGTCCGCGCCCCTGGCGACCGGCGAGACCCGGACGCCGAAGGAGCGGGAGAACACACCGCACGGGCTCGTCCTGACCCGGGTGGTAGTGGCGCGGACCCGGTCCGGCAACATAACGTCGTACCCGGATCGACGACCTCAGGGGGCCGTATGTCATCGCAGGGCTCGGGCAAGCACTCGGCCGTGGCGGCGGTGGTGTCCGCCATCGTGGCGGTCGGACTGCTCGCCCTGCTGTTCCTCGTGGTCACCGGCTTCGCCCCGCCGCTGGGCGCGAGCAGCATCGAGATGGTCGTCGGCCTGGTGGCATTCGGGGCGCTCTACTTCCTGCTGGCGAAGCTCGTCTTCCCGCAGTTCGAGAAGCTCTACGCCGAGCGCGAGGACCGGATCGAGGGCGGTCTCGCCCGCGCCGAGGAGACCCGCGCCCAGGCGCTGGAGCTCAAGCAGCAGTACGAGGAGCAGCTCGCCGAGGCCCGCGCCGAGGCCGCGCGCATCCGCGACACCGCCCGTTCCGAGGGCGCCGAGGTCAAGGCCGAGCTGCGGGCGGAGGCCGAGCAGGAGGCCGCCACCATCCGCTCCCGCGCCGCCGAGGAGATCGCCACGCAGCGGGCCACCGCCGCGCAGGCCCTGCACGCGGACCTGGGTGCGCTCTCGACGCAGATGGCCGAGCGGATCCTGGGCAGCACGCTGTCGGACCGCGGCTCCTCCGCGATCGACCGTCACCTGGCCGAGCTCCAGGGATCGCAGCGCTCCGCCACGAACTGAGTTCGTCCTCGCCGGACCCCGCCGCACCCCGGTGCGGCGGGGTCCGGTCGTTCTCGGACCCTCGCGGTCAGGGACGGTGTTGCGCGCGGCCGGGTTCTGCCTGGTCGGTCGCGGTTCCGGCCCGCGGGAGGAGGCCCGCGACGGCGCAGGCCAGGAAGCAGACGGCGCCGGCCGCGGTGGTCCAGTTCGCCGCCGCCAGGTCCAGCATCGACCCCGTGCCCGGGACGACGTAGCCGGCGACCGCCGCGATCCCGAACAGGATGCAGCCGAGCAGGTTCACCCCCGGCTGCCACCACCCCCGCCCCTGACGCGCCGGCAGCAGCCCGTGGCGGGCGGAGGCGCGGTAGGCGATCACGCCCGAGACCAGGAAGCAGACCGAGCCCACGGCGTCCGGGCGCCAGACGAGCCGGTCGTAGAGCGGGTCGTCGAGCGTGACCAGCAGCGCCCGGAAGGTCGTGACGTTGAACGACAGCGTCCCCACCCACTGGACCGTCGCCGCCCACCAGGCCGCGCGACCCGCTCCCGGCTCGTCCCGCCCCCGCGCCGCCAGCACGGTCTGCAGCGTCCCGCCCGCGGTGAAGAACAGCGACGCGACGAAGAACGTGATCGCGTCCGCCTGCGGCCCGACCAGGTCGATGTAGCCCGGGAAGGGCCCGAGGACGAAGCCGACCGACCCGACGGCGAACGCCGCGGCCATCGCACGCCCGAGCGTGACCACGCGGCGCTCGCCGGATCCCGCCGTCATGCGCGTCAGTCCAGCGGGTGCCCACGGCCGCCGGATCACCCCTCGGGGAGGAGACGGGCGGAGCACCGGCCGGGCCGGTGGAGGTGCTCCCTCGGGACGCGGCCCGGACGACGCCCGGGCGACCGGGCTCCGGACTGGCGGAAGCGGAGGGATTCGAACCCCCGGACACTCTCGTGTCTCTCGCTTTCAAGGCGAGTGCATTCGGCCGCTCTGCCACGCTTCCGTCGGGCAGCCTAGCGGCTGGCCCCGGAGCCGGGTCGCCGCTACGAGCACTCCCGCAGGCCGGCGGCGACGCGCTCCATGAAGACCGCGGCCTGGGCCCGCTCGTCGGCGTCGAGCAGGTCGACGACGTACTTGCGCACGCCGGTGACATGGGTCGGCGCGGCGGCGACGAGGCGCTCGTAGCCGTGCGGGGTGAGGCAGGCGAAGATGCCGCGGCCGTCGGAGACGTCGCCGTCCCGGCGGACCAGCCCCGCCTTCTCCATCCGCGAGACCTGGTGCGACAGCCGCGACTTCGACAGCGCCAGCACGTCCGCGAGGGCGCTCATCCGCATCCGGTGACCGTCCTGTTCGGACAGCATGACCAGCACGCCGTAGTCGCCGTGGGAGAGGCCGTGACCCTCCTGGAGATCGCGGTTGAGCCGGTTCTCCAGCAGCGTCGAGGAGAGGATCCACGCGCGCCAGAACCGCTGCTCGCTCTCGTCCAGCCACGGGGTGGTGGACGCCTCCGGCGCATCCGACGCGTGATCCGTCACGGTTCCGCACCCTACTGGGGGACCTCGGACCGGTGTTCCGTGATGCGTCGCCGTGCGTGCGCTCCGCTCCCCGGCGCCCGTCGCGACCGGGGCGCGCGGTGGTGTCGCCCCGGTCGCCCCCGGTGTGGTGGGATCTCGTCGTCGGTCCGCGGGTCGCCCGCCGGGCCCCGGGGGAGGAGCACGGATGCGGTTCGACGAGAACGCGGACCTGGACACGTCGAACATCGACGACCTGCGCGGATCCGGTGGGGGCGGCGGCGGGGTGGGCGGCCGGGTCGCCCTCGGCGGCGGCGGGCTCGGGATCGTGGGTCTGATCGTCTTCTTCCTGCTCTCCTCCCTCAGCGGGGGCGGGGGCGGCGGCACCTCCGGCGGCTTCGCACTGCCGGGCGGACTCTCCGGGCTGCCCGCGGGCCAGAGCGCCGACAACACGCAGATCGCCGAGAGCTGCCGCACCGGCGCCGACGCCAACTCGAACCTCGACTGCGAGGTGACCGCGGTGGTCAACTCGCTCGACGGCTACTGGTCCGACGCGTTCGCCCGCGCCGGCCAGACCTACACCCCGCCGCGCACCAACTTCTTCTCCGGCCAGGTCAGCACCGGCGGGTGCGGCAGCGCGACCTCCGACGTCGGGCCCTTCTACTGCCCGGGCGACTCCGAGGTCTACATCGACCTCACCTTCTTCCAGGAGCTCGAGCAGCGGTTCGGCGCCGAGGGCGGTCCCTTCGCCCGCTCCTACGTGATCGCGCACGAGTACGGGCACCACATCCAGAACCTGCTCGGCACCAACCGCCAGGTCCGCTCCGGCGACAGCGGCCCGACATCCGGGTCGGTGCGGCTGGAGCTGCAGGCCGACTGCTACGCCGGGGTGTGGGGCAACCACGCCACCACGACCCCGACGGCCTCGGGCCGGCCGCTGATCACCGACGTGACCGACGCCGACGTGGCCGCCGCCCTCGACACCGCCGCCCGCATCGGCGACGACTACATCCAGAGCAACCTCGGCGGCGGCCGCGTCGACCAGAGCCAGTTCACGCACGGCAGCTCGGCCCAGCGGGAGAAGTGGTTCACCACCGGCTACAGGACCGGCGACCCTGCCCGCTGCGACACCTTCAGCACCACCAGCCTGGGCTGAGCCGGCGGCGCCCCCGCTCCCCCTCACTCCCGCTCCACGACCTCGAGCGCCTCGCAGTCGCACCGGGCCCCGAGGGCGCGTAGGCCGCCCTCCAGCGGGTCCCACGGAACGCGGTGCGCGCGCGCCCAGCGCCGCGCCTCGCGCAGCGAACCGTCGCAGCTGCGCACGGCGAGGCAGGCGGCGAGCCGGCCGCGCAGCGCGTCGACGTGCCCGGCGCACATGCCCAGCACCACGCAGACGACCCGCCGCCAGGCGGAGGCGGGCCGGGCGTCGGAGGGATCGGGGACGGCGGTCCGGTCGGGCTCGGGGTCACGGCCGTGAGTGGTCATGGCCGCACGGTCGGGCGCGGCACCGACGCTCCCGGCGCCCCGGACCGGGACCGCGGCGGAGTTGTCCACAGGATCAGAGACCTGTGGACAACTCCTCACGCCGCGCCGAGCAGTCCGGCAAGCTCCGGGCCGTGCCCCTCGACGACCAGCTCCCAGCCCGGCCGCGCGAACCGTTCCGCGGTCAGCCGCAGCCGCACGTTCTCCACCGGTTCCCCGCGCGGCGCGACGATCGAGATCCCGTCGCGCACGTAGCCGAGCTTCTCCGACACCCGCAGCGAGGCCGCGTTGTCGGCGAACGCGTCGGAGCGGGCGTGCCGTGCGCCGAGGTGGTCGAACGCGTAGCCGAGGATCGCCGCCCGCATCTCCGTGCCGAACCCGCGGCCCTGGTGCTCCCGGCCCAGCCACGAGCCGGAGTCCACCTCGCGCCGGACGGTGAACTGCGTGCTCGTGAGGCTCTGCATCCCGATCACCCGGCCTTCGTGCCGCACCAGGAAGTGCAGCGCCCACGCCTCGGGCGCGAACCGCGCCCGCTCGGACCAGAAGTACTGCAGGGTGCCGCGGCCCATGTACCGCGGATCCGCGTCCGTCCACGCCACGAGGAAGGGCATCCGCTCCGGCGGGTGGATGCCCGCGTAGGCGACCTCGACCAGCTCGGCCAGGCCCGCGTCGTCGTCGGGACGGAGCTCGAGCCGCGGGGTGTGCAGGACGAGATCGCGCTGCGGCCAGTGCCGGACCGTTCCCACCATGGCGCACCAGCCTGCCGGACTGCGTCCGTGGCCACGACGGAATAGCGTCCACGGACATGTACGCGATCACGGTGGCGGAGCCCGGCGGCCCGGAGAACATGCGGTGGACCGAGGTCGAGGACCCGGAGCCGGGCCCCGGCGAGGTGTTGCTCGACGTCGTCGCCACGGCGGTCAACCGGGCCGACCTGCTCCAGCGGCAGGGGAACTACCCGCCGCCGCCCGGGGCGTCGGACATCCTCGGCCTGGAGTGCTCCGGCCGGATCGCCGCGCTCGGCGAGGGCGTCACGGGCTGGTCGGTCGGCGAGGAGGTCTGCGCCCTGCTCGCGGGCGGCGGGTACGCGCAGAAGGTCGTGGTGCCGGCGGCCCAGCTGCTGCCGCAGCCCGAGCGCGTGGACCTGGAGACCGCCGGCAGCCTGCCCGAGGTGGCCTGCACGGTGTGGTCCAACGTCGTCGACCGGGCCGGCCTCGCGGCGGGCGAGACCTTCCTGGTCCAGGGCGGCAGCAGCGGCATCGGCACGCACGCGATCCAGGTGGCGAAGGCGCTGGGCGCCCGCGTCGCCGCCACGGCCAACCCCGCGCGGTTCGACGTCTGCCGCGAGCTCGGCGCCGACATCGTGATCGACTACGACGCCGACGTGCCGGAGGAGCTGAAGAAGGCCACCGACGGGCACGGGGCGGACGTCATCCTCGACAACATGGGCGCCAAGGGGCTCAAGGCCAACGTGGCCGCCCTCGCGTCGGACGGCCGCCTGATGATCATCGGGATGCAGGGCGGGGTGAAGGCCGAGATCAACATCGGGGCGCTGCTGGCCAAGCGGGGCAGTGTCGCCGCGATGGGCCTGCGCGGGCGCCCGGTCGAGGGGCCCCACGGCAAGGGCGCGGTCGTCGCCGGGGTGCGCGAGCAGGTCTGGCCGCTGCTCGGCGACGGCCGGGTGAAGCCGGTCGTGCACGCCCGTTTCCCCCTGTCGCAGGCCGCCGAGGCGCACCGCACGCTGGAGGCCGGCGGCGTGGTGGGCAAGCTGCTGCTGGTCGCCGAGTAGGCGGGCATGATGGGGGACATGACGGCACCAGAGGTCAACGACGGACAGCAGCAGGTCATGGTGATCGGGCCGGACGGGCGCCCGGTCGGCATGGCCAGCGTGCCGCAGTCGGAGATCCGCCAGGCCGACGGCGACGACGGCGAGCAGGGTGGCATCGGCAGCATGGTCGAGCAGCCGGCCAAGGTGATGCGGATCGGCACCATGATCAAGCAGCTGCTCGAGGAGGTGCGCGCCGCACCGCTGGACGAGGCCTCCCGCGCCCGGCTCCGCGAGATCCACGAGAACTCGATAAAGGAACTCGAGGAGGGCCTGGCCCCCGAGCTGCGCGAGGAGCTCCACCGCCTCTCCCTGCCGTTCACCGACGACGCGACCCCGAGCGAAGGTGAGTTGCGCATCGCCCAGGCCCAGCTCGTGGGCTGGTTGGAGGGCCTCTTCCACGGCATTCAGACCGCGCTGTTCGCCCAACAGATGGCTGCGCGGGCGCAGTTGGAGCAGATGCGCCGGGGGCTCCCCCCGGGTATCGGCGGCCAGCTCCCGGGTCAGGTGCCGGAGGGCGGCGGGCGCGGCACCGGGCAGTACCTCTAGAGCCGTGTCCGCGCAGGTCGCGCCCGGTGGACCACCGCTCGCGGCCGGACGTTCACCCGTCGGTACCCTCGTCGGGTGGCCGTGACCGTGGACGACAGCACCGCCGGGCGGGCGCGCCCGGTGATCGCCGACGCGCCCGGCTCGCGGAGCTGGGCGCGCGCGTTCGGCGACCTGCGCCAGGGCTGGCAGCAGCGGGCCCTCTGGGGCCACCTGGGCTGGCAGGACATCAAGCAGCGCTACCGGCGGTCCGTCCTCGGTCCGCTGTGGATCAGCATCAGCATGGGCGTGATCGCCCTCGGCCTCGGGCTGCTGTACTCGCTGCTGTTCCAGGTGCCCCTGGCGGAGTTCCTGCCGCACGTCGCCGTCGGGCTGCTGATCTGGAACTTCGTGTCCGGCTGCATCCTCGAGGGCAGCGAGGTCTTCATCGCCAACGAGGGGCTGATCAAGTTCCTCCCGGCACCGCTGTCCCTCCACGTCTACCGGCTGGTCTGGCGGCAGACGCTGTTCTTCCTGCACAACATGGTCATCTGGGTCGTCCTGATGATCGTCTTCCCGCACCCGCTGGGCTGGTCGCTGCTGCTGGCGATCCCGGCGTTCGCGCTGCTGGCGATCAACGGCGGGTGGATCGCGATCCTGTCGGGCATCCTCGCCACCCGGTTCCGGGACATCCCGCCGATCATCGCGAGCGTCGTCCAGCTGGTCTTCTACCTGACGCCGATCGTCTGGTCGGTCGACATCCTCGGCGACAACCCGGCGGTGCAGGAGCGTGCTCGGCTCGTCGAGCTCAACCCGGTCTTCCACTTCCTGGAGATCCTGCGCCGGCCGCTGCTGGGCCAGGAGACCGTGTGGCGGTACTGGTACGTGGTCCTGGCGATCACGGTGGTGGGCTGGGCCGTCGGCCTGGTCTGCATGCGCAACTACCGGGCCCGCGTGGCGTACTGGGTGTGAGATGAACGAGCCGAGCATCGACCTCGACGCCGCCTGCGTCGACTTCCCCATCTTCGACGCCAAGACGCGGTCGCTGAAGAAGTCCGTCCTCGGCCGGGCGGGCGGCCGGATCGGCACCGAGGCGAAGGTACCGATCATCGAGGCGCTGCGGGACATCACGATCGCCCTGCGCAAGGGCGACCGGATCGCGCTCGTCGGTCACAACGGCGCCGGCAAGTCCACGTTGCTGCGACTGATGTCCGGCATCTACGAGCCCACCCGGGGCCGGGCCGCCGTGCGCGGCAAGGTCGCGCCCATCTTCGACCTCGCCGTCGGGATGGACCCGGAGATCTCCGGCCTGGAGAACATCATCATCCGCGGGCTCTTCCTCGGGATGACCCGCAAGGAGATGGAGTCCCGGGTCGACGACATCGCCGAGTTCACCGAGCTCGGCGACTACCTGTCGATGCCGCTGCGCACCTACTCGACGGGCATGCGGGTGCGGCTCGCGCTCGGCGTCGTGACCAGCATCGACCCGGAGATCCTGCTGCTCGACGAGGGCATCGGTGCGGTCGACGCCGAGTTCCTCGCCAAGGCCCGCGACCGGCTGAACGAGCTGGTCGAGCGCTCCGGCATCCTCGTGTTCGCCTCCCACTCGGACGAGTTCCTCGCCGACCTCTGCGACACCGCGATCTGGATGGAGCACGGCACGATCCGCGAGTTCGGGCCGCTGCGCGACGTGCTGCACCACTACAAGGGGCGGGACGTCCTCGCCGACCATCCGGTGCACGGCCGCCTGCGCGAGCCCCTCCTCCACGACCCGGCCCGCACGGCCCACGAGGACGCCGCCTCGTGAGCGAGCCGCTCCCGCCGGGCTCGGTCGTCGCCGTCGTCGTCACGCGGCACCGCAGCGAGCTGCTGGTCGACTCGCTGGCCGCGCTGGCCAAGCAGACCCACCCGATCGCACACCTCGTCGTCGTCGACAACGGTCCGGACCGGCCCGCGCGCGAGGTGGTCGAGGCCTGCGGCCTGCCGGCCACCTGGCTCCCCTCCTGGCACAACCTCGGCGGCGCCGGCGGGTTCGCCCTCGGGATCCTGCACGCGCTCGCGATGGGGGCGGACTGGGTCTGGCTGGGCGACGACGACGGGCACGCCGGCGACGAGTCCGCCCTCGCCACCCTCCTCGACCTGGCCGAGCGGCGCGGGCTCGCCGCCGTCTCGCCGGTCGTCGCGGACAAGGCGGAGCCGGACCGGCTGGCGTTCCCGCTGCGCCGCGGCCTGACCTGGCACCGCACCCGCCCCGCGCTGCTCGCCGCCGACCCGGATGGCGACCAGGAGCTGCTGCCCGGCATCGCGTCGTTCTTCAACGGAGCGCTGTTCCGGGCGTCGACGCTCGACGTCGTCGGCGTGCCGGACCTGCGTCTGTTCGTCCGCGGCGACGAGGTCGAGACCCACCGCCGGATGCTGCGGTCCGGGCTGCCGTTCGGCACGGCCCTGCAGGCCACCTACCTGCACCCGCAGGGCGGCGAGGAGTTCAAGCCGATGCTCGGCGGGCGGCTGCACGCGCAGGACCCCGAGGACCCGACCAAGCGGTACTACACGTACCGCAACCGCGGGTTCCTCATGAGCCAGCCGGGGATGCGCCGGATCGGGCTGTTGGAGCTGCCCCGGTTCGCCTGGTACTTCCTCGTCACCAAGAAGGACCCGCGCGGGTTCCGGGACTGGCTGCGGCTGCTCAACCAGGGCCGCGCCGAGCGCTTCCACCGCGCCCCCTGAGTAGCCCTGTGTCAAGCCGCTCGGTGTTGATGGGCTTGGGCGGCGCGGTGTCTGGCGGGGTCGTAGGGGGTGTTGGTCTGCCAGCATT
>NZ_JBEZDN010000198.1:0-10091 GCF_040648315.1 Pseudonocardia sp. NPDC049154 | reverse complement strand
CGCTGACCGGCGCCCTCGGCCTGTTCGGCAAGGCCGACGCCGACAGCAAGGTCAAGATCTCGGTCGCCGGGATCGCGATGACGGCCGCCGCGCTGGCCCGCGTCTCGACGCCCGCCCGGGCGGCGGCCCTGCTCGACCAGGCCGAACGCGCGGCCGTCGCGACGCGGGACCCGCGGGCGGTCGCCTACGTCGTGGAGGGGCGGGCGCTCACCGCGCGCACGGACGAGCGCGCCCGGCACTTCGTCGCGCTGGCCCGGCGGCTGCGCGGCGAGGCCGGCCGGCCGCGGCCGCCCGGCGAGCAGCCGGACCTCGACCGCCTCGAGGAACGCCTCGGCTGACAGGGCCCGGGCCTCCTCGTCGTCGGCGACGCCCACGTGCACGTGGCAGCCGCAGGTCAGCTGCTCGCGGCCGATCGGGCCGGAACCGCTGACAGCGGTGCGCCGGGGTGCCAGGCTCGTCGGCGTGGTCCGGATCCAGCTGCACGGCCGGTTCGTGGTGCTCGTCGAGGGGCGGCCGGTGGAACAGCGGCTTCCCGGGCGACGCGGGCGGGCCCTGGTGGCCTACCTCGCCTGCCGGCGCCGCGCGGTGGACCGGTGCGTGCTGGCGGACGCGCTCTGTTCGTCGGGCACGGACCTGACGGCGCTGCTGTCGAAGGTCCGCGCGGTGCTCGCCCCGATCGAGATCGTCGGCCGGCAGAGCGTGCAGCTCGTGCTGCCGGAGGGCGGCCTGATCGACTCGGCGGTCGCGGCCGAGGCGGCGCACCGGGCCGACGCGGCGGCCGCCCGCGGCGACTGGCCGGAGGCCTGGACGCACGCGTTGAGCACGCTGTTCGTGACCCAGCGCCCCTTCCTGCCGGATCTGCACGAGCCGTGGGTCGGCGAGCAACGCGAGGAGGTCGGAAGGCTGCACCGCCGGGCGCTGACCTGCTACGCCGAGGCCTGTCTGGCGCTGGCCACGCCCACCGAGCTGGCCAGCGCCGAGCGCAGCGCCCGCGAGCTGGTCCGCGCCGCGCCGCTCGACGAGAAGGGACACCGGCTGCTGATGCGGGCCCTCACGGGGCGCGGCGACCGGGCCGAGGCGCTGCGGGTGTACGAGCGGCTCCGCCGGATGCTGCTCGACGAGCTGGGCGTGGGCCCGGGCCCGGAGACCCGTGCGGTGCACGAGGAGATCCTGCGGTAGCAGGCCGTTGCGCCGTCCGGAGCAACCGCTGCGGCAGGAATTCGGCAAGGTCGCGCCGAGGCGGCCGCGGATACTCGTCGGCGGACCTGCCGGGGAGCGCCCCGGCCCTCGACGAGGAGGGAACTGCGATGAAGCAGGTCAGTTGCGAGTGCGGCTACTCCACCCGATCCGAGAGCGAGGACCAGATCGTCAGCACGGTCCTGCAGCACGTGGCGATCGACCATCCCGACCTCGCGGCGTCGGTCACGCCCGACGTCGTCCGCGGCTGGATCGAGATCGTCCCCTGACGCCCGCCCGACGGCACCGGCCGGCGGGCCGCGGAGGGGGCGGTCCGCCGGTCAGGCACCCTTGACGTTCACGAGCTGGCGCAGGGTGTGGCGGACCTCGACGAGGTCGGCGGCGTCGGCCATCACCACGTCGATGTCCTTGTACGCGGCGGGGATCTCGTCGAGGAACGCGGCGTCGCGGCGGTACTCGATGCCGACCATCGCCTTGTCCATGTCCGCGAGCGTGAACGCCCGCCGGGCCGCCCGGCGGGCGTAGGCGCGGCCGGCGCCGTGCGGGCTGCTCGCGAAGCTCGCCGGGTCGCCCTTGCCGGTCACGACGTAGCTCGCGGTGCCCATCGAGCCGGGGATCAGGCCGGGGCGGCCCGCGTCGGCCCGGATCGCGCCCTTGCGGGACAACCAGACGGCGTGGCCGAGGTGGTGCTCGCGGGCGGTGAAGTTGTGGTGGCAGTTGATCCGCTCCCGCTCCTCGACCTCCGCGCCGAGGAACCGGCCGAGGAGCTCCAGGAAGCGGTCCATCATCTCCTCGCGGTTGGCCAGCGCGAAGTGCTGCGCCCACTCCAGGTCGCGCACGTACTCGTCGAACTCGCGGGTGCCCTCGGCGAGGTGCGCGAGGTCCCGGTCCGGCAGGCGCAGGCTGCGGCACAGCTCCTGCGCGACGCGGATGTGGTGGCGCGCGATCGCGTTGCCGATGCCGCGCGAACCGGAGTGCAGGAAGAGCCAGAGCACGCCGGACTCGTCGGCGGTCAGCTCGACGAAGTGGTTGCCGCTGCCGAGGCTGCCGAGCTGGAGCTCCCAGCCCACCCGCGTGAGGTCCTCGTAGAAGGGCAGCCGGTCACCGGCCTCCTCGCTCAGCGCCGCGACCCGCGGCGCCGCCGTGTCGCTCACCGTGCGGTTGTGGTGGCCCGCGCTGAGCGGGATCCGCTTCTCCACCGATCGCCGCAGGTCGCCGAGGGCCCGGCCGCCCAGGTCGTCGCGGGTGAACTGCGTGCGGACGGCGATCATCCCGCAGCCGATGTCCACGCCCACGGCGGCGGGCATGATCGCCTCGACGGTCGGGATGACGGAGCCGACGGTCGCGCCGGCGCCGAGGTGCGCGTCGGGCATCAGGGCCAGGTACGGCTGCACGAACGGCATCGACGCGGTCCGCTCGGCCTGCGCGAGCGTGGCGGGCTCGAGGATCGAGGCCCAGCTGTAGAGCTTGTCGTTGATCTTCTGCACGGGGTCCTCCCGTCCGGGGCGTTCCCCGTCCGGGCCCGATCTCACGCGAGCCGGGCCCCGATCCGGCGCAGCAGCGCGCCCGCCTCGATGAGGCACCTCTCGCGGTCGAGGTCGACGAGGGCGTGCGCCTCGCGGATGCCCGCGGCGGCGAGCTCGGCGGCCGACACCTCGCACCGGCCACAGGCCGCGACCACCGGCACCCCCGCCGCCCGGGCCGCCGCGGCGACACCGGCGGGTGCCTTGCCGTGCAACGTCTGCGCGTCCATGGCCCCCTCCCCGGTGACGACGAGCGCGGCGCCGGCCAGGTGCTCCGCGAACCCCACCAGCTCCAGCACGACCTCGATGCCCGGGCGCCGCCGGGCACCGAGCACCGCGAGGGCGGCGAAGCCGACGCCGCCCGCGGCCCCGGCGCCGGGAACGTCAGGTGAGCTCCCCACCAGCCGGGCCCAGTGGGCGAGGCCCGCTTCCAGTGCGGCGACCTCCTGCGGTCCCGCTCCCTTCTGCGGGCCGTAGACCGCGGCGGCGCCGTCGGGGCCGAGGAGCGGGTTGTCGACGTCGCAGGCCAGCACGAGCTCCACCGTCCGCAGCCGGGGGTCCAGCGCGGTGAGGTCCAGGCGCGCGGCGCGCGCGAGTGCGGCCCCACCGTCGGGCACGGGGTCGCCCGCGGTGTCGAGGATCCGGGCGCCGAGGGCGGCGAGCAGGCCCGCGCCGCCGTCCGTGCACGCGCTGCCGCCGACGCCGAGCACGATCGTGTCGACGCCCGCGTCGAGCGCCGCGGCGACGAGCTCGCCGGTCCCGCGGCTGGTCGCGCCCAGCGGGTCCGGACCGTCCGGCAGCAGGGCCAGCCCCGACGCCGCCGCCAGCTCGACGACCGCGACGCCGTCGCGCACCGCGACCGCGGACTCCACCGGCTTGCCGGTCGGCCCGCACACCGTCACGGGCACCCGGGTGAACCCGGCGGCGAGGGCGGCCTCGAGGGTGCCCTCGCCGCCGTCGGCCACCGGCAGCTCGCGGACCTCCCGCCCGGCCGCGCGGAGGCCGGCGGCCAGGTGGGCCGCGGCCTCCGCCGCCGTGAGCGAGCCCTTGAACTTGTCCGGCGCGACCAGCACGTGTCCGGTCACGGGAGCGGGATCGTCGCCGTCGGGGCGTGCTCGCGGGTGGTGGCGAGCTCCTCGAACTCCACGACGGCGTCGATGTCCTGCCCCATCGCGATGTTCGTGACCCGCTCCAGCACGACCTCCACGACCACCGGCACGCGGTGCAGCCGGGCCAGCTCCTGCGCGCGGGCGAACGCGCCGGGCAGGTCGGCCGGATCGGTGACGCGCAGCGCGTTGCAGCCCAGGCCCTCGGCGACCTTGACGTGGTCGACGCCGTACTTGTCCAGCTCGGGCGAGTGGATGTTGTCGAAGCCGAGCTGCACGCAGTAGTCCATGTCGAACCCGCGCTGCGCCTGCCGGATCAGCCCGAGGTAGGAGTTGTTCACGACGACGTGCACGTACGGCAGGCTGAACTGCGCGCCGACCGCCAGCTCCTCGATCATGAACTGGAAGTCGTAGTCGCCGGAGAGCGCGACCACCGGGGCGTCCGGGTCCGCGACCCGCACCCCGAGCGCCGCCGGGACGGTCCAGCCGAGCGGCCCCGCCTGCCCGCAGTTGATCCAGTGCCGCGGCCGCTGGACGTGCAGGAACTGCGCGCCCGCGATCTGGCTGAGCCCGATCGTGCTGACATAGCGGGTGTCGGGGCCGAACGCCTTGTTCATCTCCTCGTACACCCGGTGCGGCTTGATCGGGACGTCGTCGAAGTGCGTGCGGCGCTGCAGGGTCCCCTTGCGCTCGACGCACTCCCGCACCCACTCGGTGCGGCTCGGCAGCGCCCGCTCCCGCGCCGCCTCGAGCATCCGGCGGAGGAACGCGCCGGCGTCGGACACGACCCCGTAGTCCGGGGCGAACACCCGCCCGATCTGGGTGGGCTCGACGTCGACGTGCACGAACCGCCGCCCGCGCCGGTAGACCTCCAGCCCGCCGGTGTGCCGGTTCGCCCACCGGTTCCCGACGCCCAGCACCAGGTCGGACGCGAGCAGGGTCGCGTTGCCGTAGCGGTGCGAGGTCTGCAGCCCGGCCATGCCGGCCATCAGCGGGTGGTCGTCCGGGATCGCGCCCCAGCCCATCAGCGTGGGGATGACGGGGATGTCCAGCAGCTCGGCCAGCTCGACGAGCTCGGCGCAGGCGTCGGCGTTGACGATCCCGCCGCCGGCCACGATCACCGGCCGCTCGGCCGATGCGAGCAGGTCGAGGACCTTCTCGGCCTGCGCGCGGGTCGCCTCGGGCCGGTGCACCGGGAGCGGGCTGTAGGTGTCCGGGTCGAACTCGATCTCCGCCTGCTGGACGTCGATCGGCAGGTCCAGCAGGACCGGGCCCGGCCGGCCGGACCGCATGAGGTGGAAGGCCTGCGCGAGGGCGCCGGGCACCTGGGCGGGCTCCCGGACCGTCATCGCCAGCTTGGTGACGGGCGCGGCGATGGACGCGATGTCGACCGCCTGGAAGTCCTCCTTGTGCAGCTTCGCGACCGGCGCCTGTCCCGTGATCGCGAGGATCGGGATGGAGTCGGCCATCGCGGAGTAGAGCCCCGTGATCATGTCGGTGCCCGCGGGTCCGGAGGTGCCCACGCAGACGCCGATGTTGCCGGCCTCGGCGCGGGTGTAGCCCTCGGCCATGTGCGAGGCGCCCTCGACGTGCCGCGCCAGGACGTGGGTGAGCGCCCCGTCCTGGCGCACGGCGTCGTAGAACGGGTTGATCGCCGCCCCGGGCAGGCCGAAGAGGTGCGTGACGCCCTCCGCCCGCAGGATCGCGACGGCGGCGTCGACGGCGCGCATCCGGGTCATGACCGCGCCCTCCCGTCCGCCCGGCCCCGCCCGGACAGCTCCTCGACCTGCAGCAGCAGCGCGCTGTGGTCGAGCCCGCCGTGCCCCTGCGCCCGCAGCGACCCGACGAGCTGGGCGACGTGCGCGCCCAGCGGGATCGCGACGCCGGCCTCCCGCGCCGAGGCGGTGACGATGCCGAGGTCCTTGTGGTGCAGGTCGATCCGGAAGCCGGGGGCGAAGGTGCGGGCGCGCATGGTGGCGCCCTTCCGGTCGAGCACCGTGCTGCCGGCGAGGCCGCCGCCGAGCACCGCGAGCGCGGACTCCGTGTCCACGCCGTGCGCCTCCAGGAACACCAGCGCCTCGGCGACGAGCTGGATGTTGCCCGCGACGATCAGCTGGTTGGCCGCCTTCACGGTCTGGCCCGCGCCGGAGGGGCCGACGTGGACCACGGTCTTCCCGACGACGTCGAGGAACGGCCGGGCCGCGGCCACGTCGTCGGGCTCCCCCCCGACCATGATCGACAGGATGCCCTCGACCGCGGCGGGCTCGCCGCCGCTGACCGGGGCGTCGACCGGGCGGATGCCGCGCTCGCGCTCGGCGTCGGCGATCCCGCGGGCGACGTCCGGGCGGATGGTGGAGCAGTCGATGTGCAGGGTCCCGGGCTTGGCGTGGGCGAGGATGCCGTCCTCGCCGAAGACCAGGGCCTCGACGTCCGGGCTGTCCGGGACCATGGTGATCACGACGTCGGCCTCGCGGACCGCGTCGGCGGTGTCGGTGGCGGCGCGCCCGCCGCGTTCGACCAGGACGTCGACGGCGAGCCGGGACAGGTTGTGGCCGACGACGTCGTGGCCGGCCCGCACGAGGTGCGCGGCCATCGGGCCGCCCATGATGCCGAGGCCGATGAAGGCGATCGTCGTCTTTCCGGGCGTGGTCATGCGTCTTCCTTTCCGAGCCACGCGAAGTCGGGTCGCGTGGGGACGTACTCGAGCGCGGTCCGGCCGCGGTAGCCGGCGGTGTCCAGCGCGCTGAGCAGACGGTCGAAGTCGAGCTCGCCGGTGCCGGGCTCGTGGCGGCCCGGTGCGTCGGCGAGCTGGACGTGGGCGATGCGGTCGGCGTACCGCGCGATCACGGCGTCGAGGTCCTCGCCGTTGACCGCGAGGTGGTACAGGTCGGCGAGCAGGCCCAGGTTGGGCGCGCCGACCCGGTCGAGCACCGCGACGGCCTGCGCGGCGGTGCGGATCGGGTAGCGATCCGCCCCGCTCAGCGGCTCCACCACGACGCTCGCGCCGAGCCGCTCGGCCTCCTTCGCAGCGTGCGCGAGGTTCTCGGCGGCGAGCTCGTCCTGGCCGGTCCTCCCGTCGATCCGGTTGCCGTACAGGGCGTTGAAGATGCGGGTGCCGAGCCGCTCGCCGAGCCCGACGGCCACGGCGACGGAGTCGCGGAACTCCTGCTCGCGGCCGGGCCAGGAGACGAGCCCGCGGTCGCCGGCCGGCATGTCACCGGCCGCGAAGTTGAGCCCCACGAGCTGCACGCCGGCGTCCTCCACGGCGCGGGCGAAGCGTTCCACCTCGGCGTCGGACGGGGCGGCGGTGGGGAAGGGCCACCAGAACTCGACGGCGTCGAACCCGGCGTCGGCCGCGGCACGCGGCCGCTCGAGCAGGGGCAGGTGGTTGAGCACGATCGAACAGTTGAGGGCATGACGAAACGCCACGAGAATTCCTCCGAGACGTTCGCATTATGGAACCATAATGCGATTTTCTGGGGCCTCTGAATCGCGTTGTGGAACCATAGTGCGAGTCGAGGCGGGTCTGGGGACGTTATGGAGCCATAACGTCTTCTACTGGGCGGACCGCCAGCGGGTCCGGAGGGACTCGCGGCCGGCCTCGGTGAGGGTGCCCCACAGGCGTACTCGGGAGAGGCCGCCGTCGGGGTGGATGTCGAGGCGTACCTCGGTGACGGCCGGGCGGTCGGCCAGCACGAAGCGGTGCCGCGTGTCGGGCTGCAGTGGGGTGTCCAGCAGGTCCTGCCAGGCACCCTCCCCGCTGCGGCCGCGCAGGACGGCCGAGCCGGGGGCGTTGTACAGGAAGTACGAGGTGTCGATCTCGGCGACGGCGATCCGGCCCTCGGTCCCGAGCCCGAGCTCGACCCAGTCGTTGCCGGCGTCGCGGCGCCGCGCGGTCTCCCAGCCCTCGCCCATGGAGCGCGCCGGTCCGGGCAGCAGCAGGTTGTGCGGGCTGCTGTAGAAGCGGTTCGACACGTCGCGCACGTGCCCGCCGTTCTCGATCGCGGCCAGGTCCACGGTGCCGAGCACGTCGAGCAGCGCCGGGTCCGGCAGGGCCTCGCCGTGCACGCGCAGCCGGGCCACGCCGCCGTCGGGCACGATCCGCAGCCGCACGTGCGTGACGCGCCGGTCGCTCCGCACGTCGAAGGCGTTCTCCGAGTCCCCCTTGAGCGGCGAGAGGGGCACGAGCTCGAACCAGGTGGTCCCGTCCGGGCTCCCGTCCACCGCGCCCTCCGGCGGGTAGTTGCCGGTGAACCAGGTCGTGTCGACCACGACCCGCCGGACGACCCCCGGCGCGCCGAGCCGGACCACGGCCTCGTCGTGCCCGGGCGAGCGGCGCCGGCGGGTCTCCCAGCCGTCGTAGACCTTGCCGCGGTGCCCGAACGTGGTCGGGTCGAACACCGGCGGGCCGGGGACGATCAGGTTCTCCTTGGCCGCGAAGGACTCGTCGGTCGCGGAGACCACGGCACCGCCCAGGGTGCGCAGGGCGAGATCCGGGTGCATCAGGCGTCTCCTCTGCCGATCAGCCGGCCCGCGGGCCGGTCGGGGTCCACCCGTTCGCCGCGCAGCCAGGTGCCGCGGACGACGCCGTGCAGCGTGCGGCCGGCGTACGGGGTGGTGGGGTGGCGGTGGGCGAGCGTGCCCACCGCGAAGGTCTCGTCGGGGGCGACCACCGCGAGGTCGGCCGCGGCCCCCGGGGCGATGCGGCCCTTGTGGCGCAGGCCGACCAGGTCGGCGGGGGCCGTCGCCATCCGGGCGACGACGTCGGCGAGCGACCAGCCGCGCCGGCGCGCCTCGGTCCACACCACCGGCAGCCCGATCTGCAGCGACGCGATGCCGCCCCAGGCCGACCCGAAGTCGCCGGTGCCCTTGAGCTCCGGCGTGGCGGGGGAGTGGTCGCTGACGACCATGTCGATCACCCCGTCGGCCAGCCCCTGCCAGAGCGCGTCCCGGTTGGCCTCCTCGCGGACCGGTGGGCAGCACTTGAAGCGGGTGTCGCCGTCGGGCACCTCCTCGGCGGTCAGCGCGAGGTAGTGCGGGCAGGTCTCGACGGTGACCCGGACGCCCTCGGAGCGGGCCTCGGCCAGCAGGGGCAGGGCGTCGGCCGAGGACAGGTGCACCACGTGCACCCGCGCGCCCGTCCCGCGGGCCATCCGGACCAGCCCGGCGATCGCCGAGTCCTCCGCGGCGCGGGGCCGGGAGGCGAGGAAGTCCCGGTAGCGACGGCCGTGCGCCTCGCCGACCAGGGCGCCGTCCTCGGCGTGCGCGAGCAGCAGGCCGTCGAACGAGGCCAGCTCGCGCAGCGCCCCGCGCGGGTCCGGCAGGGCCGGGAACTCGGGGACGCCGCTGTCGAGCAGGAAGCACTTCACCCCGAACACGCCGGCCTCGTGCAGCGCGCGCAGCTCCTGCTCGTTGCCCGGGATCGCGCCGCCCCAGAACCCGACGTCGACCGCGCACCGCCCGTCGGCCGCCTTGCGCTTGACCTCCAGCGCCGGGACGTCGACGGTCGGCGGCAGGGCGTTGAGCGGCATGTCGACCAGTGTCGTGACGCCGCCGGCCGCGGCGGCCCGGGTGGCGGAGGCGAACCCCTCCCACTCCGTGCGGCCGGGCTCGTTGACGTGCACGTGCGTGTCGACGAGGCCGGGGATCAGCACCTCGTCCGCGGCGAGGACGACCTCGGCGGCGTCGAGCGTGCCGTCGGCAGCCGCGTCCCGGTCCAGGACCGCGGCGATCTGCCCGTCCTCGACCAGGACGGCCGCCGGCCGTTCGGCCCCGTCGACCACCGCGCGGGACGCCCGGAAGACCGTCCTCACGACGCGCCCCGATAGGCCCGCCAGCTCGCCAGCTCCGAGATGTCGGTCCGGGGCGCCGGGTGGCCGGTGCGCAGGACCATGGCGAGTGACCCGGAGCCGTCGGCCAGCTCGACCACGCCGAGCTCCAGCCCGTCCGGCTCGCCGGGGAGCAGCACCTCGCGGAGCTGCGCGTACGTCATCTCGTAGACCTCGCCCTCGACCGCGGCGGCACCGCCCTCCTCGAGGGCCGGGTACCGGCCGTCGACGGCGTGGAAGCGGTAGCGCGGGGCGGTCCGGGTGCGGGCGACGAGCGGCGCGTCGCCGACGAGGTGGTGGTCGGCCCCGCCGGACATGGCGGTGCCGTTGAGGAACATGCGGGGCATTGCGCACCTCCGGTGCCTGTGCGCGGTGAATGGTTGAGGAGGACCAAAGACCGCGCACAACGGGAATCGGGGGCAGAAGGTGTTGTGGTC
>NZ_JBEZDN010000197.1:0-10142 GCF_040648315.1 Pseudonocardia sp. NPDC049154 | reverse complement strand
CCTCGGTGGTGAGTCGGTGCGTCAGACCCACCCACTCCTCCCGGAGGCCCTCCCCTCGATCAAGCCGCCACGCCGGACGACCTGTCAACAACGTGATGGGTCGCTACACCTAGAGGGTCAGTTGCCACTCACGACCCCCGGTGACCTACGGTTCCGGTGAGCAGGGCCGCGAGCCGGGCGTCGGACTCGGCGAGGGCGGAGCGATCGAAGGTGGACGAGCTGACCAGCAGCTCGTCGGCGCCGGTGCGGGCGACGAGTGCGTCGAGCCGGGCCGCGACGGTCTCCTCGTCGCCGACGATCGTGCGGCGAAGGGCCGCGTCCACGGTCGCGCGCTGCCGTCCGCTCAGCGGGCGGGTCGGATCGGGCGGCTCCAGCGGCGGGAACTCCCCGGTGGTGCGGGCGGCAGCGAGCGCCCAGGCCTCGGGAAGGGCGAGATCGGGGTCCCCGACCAGGACGTCGAGCGACACGACGAGGTAGGCGCGGTCGCCCGCCCGATCGCGGTAGTCGGCGAGCGCCTCGCCACCGGCCGGAGTGTCGTCGAGCACCGGGCCGCCGACGACGACGGGCAGCCCCAGGTCCCCGGCCACCGCCAGCCCCTTGCCCGTGGCCAGCACGAACAGCGGGACGGGCGCGTCGAGCCGCGGACGGACGGTGACGGGTGCGGTGCCGTCGAGGTAGGCCCGGAGCTCGTCGAGGTCCTCGCGAAACGTGTCGGTCCCGTCGGTCCGCAGGGCCCGGCGGACGGGTGCGGTGAAGCCGAGCGAGCGTCCGACGCCGAGGTCGACCCGGCCCGGATGCAGGGCGGCGAGCACCCCGATCTGCTCGGCGACGACGAGCGGCTGGTGGTTGGGCAGCATCACCCCGCCCGACCCCACGCGGATCCGCTCGGTGGCGGCCGCGACGGCGGCCATGAGCACGGTCGGCGCCCCCGAGCCGATGCCGGGGACGGCGTGGTGCTCGGCCACCCAGAAACGGTGGTAGCCGAGCTCCTCCGCCCGCTTCGCACGCCGGATCGTGTGCCACAGCGCCGCCGAGTCCGGCTCGCCCGCGCGGGTCCGGGACCGATCGAGCAGGGACAGGCGCACGTCCCGTGCAACGGCGGGCACCGACCGCGCATTTCCGCACGTCAAGGACGGTCGTGAGGGCGGACTGCCGCTCTAGGGGCAGTAGGCACTCACAGGAGGTTGCGGCGCTCCAGGAGCGGGCGGATCTCGGGGTCGCGGCCGCGGAAGGCGCGGTAGGCCTCCATGGCGTCGACGCTGCCGCCCTTGGACAGCAGCTCCCGGCGGAAGTGGTCGCCGTTCTCCCGGCGGAGCCCGCCGTTCTCGGCGAACCACTCGACGGTGTCCGCGTCGAGGACCTCGGACCAGAGGTAGGAGTAGTAGCCGGCCGAGTACCCGCCGGCGAAGACGTGGTTGAAGTAGGTGCTGCGGTAGCGCGGCGGCACGAGCGGGTGCGCGATACCGGCCTTGCGCAGCGCCTCGGCCTCGAAGGCAAGGACGTCCTCGACGGTGTCGTCGACGCTGAGCGTGTGCCAGGCCTGGTCCAGCAGCGAGGCGGCCAGGTACTCCGTGGTCCGGTAGCCCTCGCCGTAGGCCCGGCTCGCCAGTAGCTTCCCCAGCAGCTCCGGCGGCAGCGGCTCGCCGGTCTCGTGGTGCCGGGCGTACCGGTCGAGGATCTCCGGGCGCTCCAGCCACATCTCGTTGACCTGCGACGGGAACTCGACGAAGTCCCGCGGCACGGACGTCCCGGAGAAGGTCGGGTACCGGACGGCCGAGAACAGCCCGTGCAGCGCGTGCCCGAACTCGTGGAAGAGGGTGCGCACCTCGTCGATGGTCAGCAGGGTGGGCTCGCCCTCGGCCGGCTTGGCGATGTTCAGCGTGTTCATCACGACGGGCCGGGTGCCGAGCAGCCCGGCCTGCGGGACCAGCGCGTTCATCCACGCGCCGCCGCGCTTGGACTCGCGGGCGTAGTAGTCGCCGCCGTAGAGGCCGAGCGGGGTGCCGTCGGCGTCGAAGACCTCCCAGTACCGGACGTCCGGGTGGTAGGTCGGCAGGTCGTGGCGCTCGTGGAACTGGATCCCGTACAGCTCCTCGGCCGCGTGGAACACGCCGTGCTGCAGCACCCGCTCCAGCTCCAGGTACGGGCGCAGGAGCGCCGCGTCGACCTCGTAGCGCTCCCGGCGCACCCGCTCGGCGTAGAACGCCCAGTCCCACGGCTCGAGCACGTGCCCGGCGAGCGCGGCGAGGTCGGCGGCCTCCGCGTCGGCGTTGCGCATCGCGGGCGGGGTGAGGTCGGCCAGCATGGTGGCGACGGCGTCGACCGAGCCGGCGGTGTTGTCGTCGATCACGTAGGCGGCGTGGCTCGGGAAGCCCAGCAGGCGCGCCCGCTCCGCGCGCAGCGCCGCGAGCCGCAGGACGACGTCCCGGGTGTCGTTCTCGTCGCCCCGCGCACCGCGCCCGATCGACGCCTCGAAGATCTCGCGCCGGAGCTCCCGGTCGGTGAGCGACTCGAGCACGGGCTGCCCGGTCGGCAGCACGAGGGTGATCAGGAAGCCGCTGCCGTGCCCGCGGTCCTTCGCCGCGGCCGCCGCGGCCGAGATCGCGCCCGGCGACATCCCGTCGAGCTTCGCGGGGTCGTGGACGTGCACCGCCGCCGCGTTGGCCCCGGCGAGCAGCCGCCCGCTGAACGTCGTGGACAGCGAGGACAGCTCGGCGTTGATCGCGCTGAGCCGCTCCTTGTCGGCCTCGCCCAGCTCCGCCCCGGCCCGGACCGCGTCCCGGTGGTGGCGCTCGAGCAGCCGCAGCGACTCCGGGTCGAGGCCCAGCTCCTCGCCCTTCCCGTGCAGCTCCGCGATCCGCGCGAACAGCCGCGGGTCCAGGGCGATCGCGTCGGCGTGCGCGGCGAGCATCGGCGCGACAGCGGCCCGCACCTCCTCGATCCTCGGGGTCGTGTGCGCCCCCGCGCGGCTGAAGAACACCCGCGAGACCCGGTCGAGCGTGCGGCCGGAGAGTTCGAGGGCCTCGATCGTGTTGGCGAAGGTCGGCGGGCCGGAGTCCAGGATCGTGTCCACCTCGGCACGCTGCTCCGCCATCCCCGCCTCGAACGCCGGCAGGTAGTCCTCGTCGGTGATCGCCGCGAAGTCCGGGAGGCCGTAGGGCAGCTCGCTGGGCGCGAGGAAGGGGTTCGCCATCCCCTCACGCTAGCCCGGGCCGGGGCGCCGGAGTGCACGCCCGGCGGTCACCAGAGCGACTGGACCACCACGCCGTCGTGCAGGGTGGAGACCTTGTTCCGCTTGCTCCACTCCATGAAGGCCGGGAGGTCCACCCAGTCCTGGATCGCCAGCCGCCAGTGCTCCGGCACGCCGGCCGGGCCCTGGTAGATCTCGTGGAGGACGAAGACCGTGTTCCCGGTCGGCGACGAGTTCGGGTCGACCGGGTCGGCCAGCTCGGGTCCCGTCGAGATCGTGTAGGAGAGCAGCGCCTCCTCGCCCTCCCGCGGGTGCCCGGTCATGAACTCCGCGTGGCTGGCGAAGATGCGGTCGCCCTCGGCCACGTCGTCCGGGCCGACCGTCCACATGACGACGATGTTCGTCCTGCCCTTCTCCGACATCGGTGTCCTCCTCGGGGTCGGCCCCGCCCCCACGGCGGGACGCCCACTCGGAATACGCGCACCGGCCCGTGCGGGCACTACGTACTTGTGCGTACCGACCCCGCCAGCAGGTCCGCCGCCCGCTCGCCGACCATCACCGCGGTCGCGGCGGGCCCGCGGCGCGGCACGGCCGGCAGCACCGAGGTGTCCGCGACCCGCAGGTTCCCGAACCCCTGCACGCGCAGGTCGGGATCGACCACGCGGCCGAGGGCGGCGCTGCCGCAGAGGTGCACCGAGGTGGTCAGGACGTCCCGGATCCAGCCGTCGAGCCGCACGTCGTTGCCCAGCACCCAGCCCTCGGGCGCGGCGCGGTCCAGGCCGGCGACACGCAGCAGGTCCGCCGCGATCCGGACGGCGGCGCGCAGCCGTCGTCGATCGGCCTCGGTGCGCAGGTAGCGGTAGTCGAGCAGCGGCGGGGCGAGCGGGTCGGCGGAGGTGATCGTGAGGTCGCCGTGGCTCTCGGGGCGCTGCAGGGCGCACATGAGGTGCACGTCGCCGCCCTCGCCGAACGGCCGCGCGAACAGCAGGACCTCCAGGTCGCCGGCCGGGTCGGAGCCCGAGTCGAGGTTGAGCGCCGCCTGCCCGGCGACGGCGTCGGGGTGCGGCGGCGGGCCCGGCCACCGGAAGGGCAGGTAGACGCTGGGATGGTCGGACCACCCCTGCCCGACGGGCAGCTCCGCGCGCATCGGGACGCCGGCCTGCTGCAGCACCGGCGCCGGCCCGATCCCGCTGTGCAGCAGCAGGTGCGGCGAGCCGACGGCCCCGGCCGCCAGCACGACCTCACCGGCCCGGATCGCCCCCGCCGTCGTCTCGACGCCGAGGGCACGGTCGCCCGCGAGCAGCACCCGCAGGGCCCGGACGTCCGGCCGCACGGTCAGCGTCGGCGCCTCCGGTGCCGCTCCCCAGGGCGGCGGGAGGTACGCGGTCGCGGTGCTGATCCGGACACCCTCCGCCGCGTTCGACGGGATGGGCCCCGCCCCGGGCGGCCCGCCCGCGTTCTTGTCCGGCTCCTCGGGATAGCCCAGCGTGGAGCAGGCCGCGAGGAAGACCGGCGTGACCGGGGCCAGCAGCCGTCCGGCCGGCCGGCGCACCCGCAGCGGGCCGGCCGTGCCGTGCCGCGGCCCGTCGACGTCGAGGTCGGCCTCCGAGCGCCGGTAGTACGGGAGGGCGTCGTCGAAGGACCAGCCGGGGACCGCCCAGTCGGCGAAGTCCTGCGGCACGGCCCGCACGAAGTACGACCCGTTGATCGCCGACGAGCCGCCGACCACGCGCCCGCGCGGCACCGAGACCATCCGGCCGCGCACCAGCCGGGCGGTGTACTCCCAGTTCAGCGGGTGTCCGGGCGCGGTGGCGGCGAGTGAGGCGGCGCTGGTGACGTCCGGCAGCCGGGAGGCAGGACCGGCCTCGACCAGGCAGACGGAGCGGTCGCCGCGCTCGGCGAGCCGGCCGGCCAGCGCGCACCCGGCCGAGCCCGCGCCGACCACCACCACGTCGTACCCGGGGTCGGTCACGGTGCGAGGATGCCGCACGTGAGCCCCCGGGACAGCAGTGCCGCGCGCGACCTCGCCGACTTCGTCTCCGCCTCCCCCACCCCGTACCACGCCGTGGCCGAGTCCGTCCGCCGGTTGCGCGAGTCGGGCTTCACCGAGCAGGTCGAGACGGACGACTGGGACGCCTCGCCCGGCGGACGCTTCCTGGTGCGCGACGGCACGCTGCTGGCCTGGCACGTGGGCGACGGCGCGCGGCCGGGCACGCCGCTGCGGATCTTCGCCGCCCACACCGACTCCCCCACGCTGAAGGTGAAGCCGCGCCCGGACACCGGGGCCGCGGGCTGGCGGCAGGTCGCCGTCGAGGTCTACGGCGGCGCGCTGTGGAACTCCTGGCTGGACCGCGACCTCGGGCTCGCCGGCCGCCTCGCGCTGTTCGACGGGACCGTGGTCCCGGTGAACGTCGACCGGCCGCTGCTGCGCGTGCCGCAGCTGGCGATCCACCTGGACCGGCAGGTCAACCAGGGCCTCACCCTCGACGCCCAGCAGCACCTGCTGCCGGTCTGGGGCATCGGCGACGTCCGGGAGGGCGACCTCGTCGAGTTCCTCGCCGCCGAGGTCGGGATCGACCCGCGGCAGGTCGCGGCGCACGACCTCGTGGTCCACGACGTCACCCCGCCCGCCCGGCTCGGCCGCGAGGGCGAGCTGCTCGCCTGCCCGCGGCTGGACAACCTGGCGTCGGTGCACGCCGGGCTGGCCGCGCTGCTCGCGGCGTCGCGCTCCCACACCGGCGTGATCCCGGTGTTCGTCGGCTTCGACCACGAGGAGATCGGCAGCGGCACGGCCACGGGCGCGGCGGGCCCGCTGCTCGAGACCCTGCTGACCCGGCTCGCCGGCGGGTTCGACGCCCGGGCGCGCGCGTTCGCGGCCTCGCGCTGCCTCTCGGTGGACGTCACCCACGCGGCCCACCCCAACTACCTGGAGCGACACGACCCGGGGCACCGCAGCATCCCCAACGGCGGGCCGACGCTCAAGGTCAACGCCAACCAGCGGTACGCCACGGACGCCCCGGGCGCCGCCGCCTGGCAGCGGGCCTGCCGCGGGGCCGGCGTCCCCACCCAGTTCTTCGTCGGGAAGAACACCGTGCCCTGCGGGACCACGGTGGGGCCGATCGTGGCGACCCGGCTCGGGATCCGGACCGTCGACGTCGGCATCCCGGTGCTGTCCATGCACTCGGCGCGCGAGCTGTGCGGCGTCGACGACCCCGGGCACCTCGCCGCGGCGGGCGCGGCCTTCCTGGCGGATCCGTCATAACGGGCGTACGGAACTCCTGTCACGCTTCCGTTTGACGCCGCACCTACCGCGGGTCACCGTCGGGCCGTCTATCCGCGACGACGACGACGGGGAGCAGACCATGGCCGGCACGATCGACGGTTCTCGCGACGACGAGGCGATCCAACGGTCCCAGCGGCGGCGGGCGGTGGTCGCCTCGACCGTCGGCACGACCATCGAGTGGTACGACTTCTTCCTCTACGGGACGGCGGCCGCGCTCGTCTTCCCGAAGCTCTTCTTCCCCGGTGAGGACCCGTACGTCGGGGTCCTGCTCGCCTTCGGGACCCAGTTCGCCGGGTTCGCGGCGAGGCCGATCGGTGCGGCCATCTTCGGCCACTACGGCGACCGCATCGGCCGCAAGTCCACGCTCATCATCACGTTGCTGCTGATGGGGATCGCGACGGCGCTGATCGGCGTGCTGCCGACGTACGCCGCGATCGGCATCGCCGCACCCCTCCTGCTGACGCTCCTGCGGATCGTGCAGGGCGTGGCGGTCGGCGGCGAGTGGGGCGGGTCGGTGCTGCTCGCCATGGAGTGGGGCCACGCCAAGCAGCGCGGGTTCATGGCCAGCTGGCCGCAGCTCGGCGTCCCGCTCGGCCTGCTCCTCTCCACCGGTCTGGTGCAGCTGATGTCCTCGACCACCGGCCCGGGCTTCCTCACCTGGGGCTGGCGGGTGCCGTTCCTGGCGAGCGTGGTGCTCGTCGGCGTCGGGCTGTACGTCCGGCTCCGGGTCCTGGAGAGCCCGGAGTTCGCCGCGGTCAAGGCGAAGCAGACCGTGGTGAAGATGCCGATCGTCGACGCCTTCCGCACCCAGTGGCGGGAGATCCTCAGCTCGGCCTTCGTGCGGCTCTCCGAGCAGGCGCCCTTCTACCTGTTCATCACGTTCGTGCTCAGCTACGGCACCCAGCAGCTGCAGCTGGCCCGGGGTTCGCTGCTCAACGCCACGCTCGTCGCCGCCGCGATCGGCCTGGTCAGCGTGCCCTTCTTCGGCTGGCTGTCGGACCGGATCGGACGGCGGACGATGTACGGCATCGGCATCGTGTGCACCGCGTTGTTCGCCTTCCCGTACTTCGGGCTGCTGAACACCCGGGTCGGCGTCCTGGTGCTGCTGGCGATCGTCCTCTCGCTGATCTTCCACGACATGCAGTACGGGCCGCAGGCCGCGCTCATCGCGGAGAGCTTCGGCACCAACATCCGCTACAGCGGTGCGGGCCTGGGCTACCAGCTCGCCTCGGTGATCGCCGGCGGCCCCGCCCCGCTGATCGCCGCGTACATCCTCAAGAACACCGGCTCCAGTACGGGGATCTCCTGGTACATCGTCATCTGCTGCGTCATCGCGATGATCGCGCTGCTGGTGATGCCGAGGCGCACGCTGACCGACGAGCGGTCGGTGCAGGCCGCCGTCACACAGGGGTAGGACCGGGCGAACCGGACCGCCGGGCTACGGTCGGTGATCGTGACGGACGTCTGCTTCGAGACCGCCCGCGGCATGGCGGCGGCGCTGCGCCGCAAGGAGATCTCGGCGCGCGAGCTCGTCGGGGCCCATCTCGACCGGATCGGGTCCTGCAACGGGGCGGTCAACGCCGTCGTCACCCTCGTCGCGGAGCGTGCCCTCGCCGAGGCCGCGGCGGCCGACGAGCGGCTCGCGGCGGGCGAGCCGGTCGGGCCGCTGCACGGCCTCCCGATGGCGCACAAGGACACACACGCCACGGCCGGGATCCGCACCACGAAGGGTTCGCCGATCCTGGCCGACGACGTGCCGGCGGAGGACGAGCTCGTGATCGAGCGGATCCGGGCCGCCGGTGCGATCACGCTGGGCAAGACCAACGTGCCGGAGTTCGCGGTCGGCTCGCACACGTTCAACCCGCTCTTCGGGGCCACCCGCAATCCGTACGACCTGAGCCGCAGCGCGGGAGGCAGCTCCGGGGGCGCCGCCGCGGCCCTGGCCACCGGCATGCACCCGCTGGCCGACGGCAGCGACATGGGTGGCTCGCTGCGCAACCCGGCCTCGTTCTGCAACGTCGTCGGGCTGCGGCCGGCGCCCGGCCGCGTGCCGTCGCACCCCACCGAGCTGGCCTACTCGACGATGAGCGTGCAGGGGCCGATGGCGCGGACCGTCTCGGACGTCGCGCTGCTGCTGTCGGTCATGGCCGGGCCGGACCCGCGCTGCCCCATCTCCATCGAGCAGCCGGGATCGGTGTTCGACGCACCGCTGGAGCGCGACCTCACCGGGCTGCGGGTGGCGTGGTCGCCCGACCTGGGCGGCTCGATCCCGGTCGACGCGGCCGTGACCGCGGCGCTCGAGCCGCAGGTCCGGGTCTTCGAGGAGCTCGGCGCCACGGTGCAGCGCGCCGACCCGGACCTGCGCGGGGCGGACGAGGTGTTCCGCACACTGCGGGCCTGGAGCTTCGCCGTGTCGATGGGCCCGCTGGTGGCCCGGCACCGGGACCGGATGAAGGCGACGCTCGTCGGCAACATCGAGGAGGGGCGGCGGCTCACCGGCGCGGACGTGGCCCGCGCCGAGATCCTGCACTCCGCCCTGTTCCAGCGGATGCGGAAGTTCTACGAGCGGTACGACCTGCTCGCGCTGCCGGTCTCGCAGGTGCCCCCGTTCCCGGTCGAGATGGAGTACCCGACCGAGATCGCGGGCGTCGCCCAGGGCTCCTACCTCGACTGGATGCGCTCGGCCTACCTGATCTCGGCCTTCGGCCACCCGGCGATCTCGGTACCCGCCGGCTTCACCCCCGACGGGCTGCCGGTCGGGTTGCAGCTGGTCGGCGCGCACCGCGGGGAGGCGGGCCTGCTGCAGGTCGCCCACGCCTTCGAGCAGGCCACGCGGGTCGGCGAGCGCCGGCCCCCGCTGGTCGCCTGACGTGCGTCGCCCCCGGCACCCAGAGGGCGCCGGGGGCGGCGGGATTCGCGTCAGCTCCCCCTGACGCGGTGGCTTCGAGCTCGTGACCAGCATGAACCCGAGCTGGAGCCGGCACCAGGTGGGAAATGTGCGTACACAACATTGAGGATGCGGGCGCTAAGGTGACCCTCCGATCCACGGGGGGACACCATGCTGATCACCACCATGAACGACGTTCCGGGGCACCGGATCACGCAGGTCCACGGCGAGGTCTTCGGGCTCACGGTGCGCTCGCGCAACGTCGGTTCCCAGCTCGGCGCGGCCTTCAAGTCGCTCGCCGGCGGCGAGCTCAAGGGCATGACGAAGAACCTCGAGGCCAGCCGCGAGGAGGCGATCGACCGGCTCACCCGGGCCGCCGAGGCGCACGGGGCCAACGCCGTGGTCGCGATGCGCTTCGACACCACGGAGATGGGCGACACCTGGTCCGAGGTGTGCGCCTACGGCACGGCCTGCTCGGTCGAACCCGCCTGAAGCAGCTCCCCGACGGCGTCGGCGGCCTTGAGCCCCGAGCCGGTCAGCACGGCGACCACCCGCTCGCCGGGGTACAGCGCGCCGCGGTCCCGGAACGCCCGGACCGCGGGGACGACCTGCGCGCTCGTCGGCTCGGCGTAGAGGCCGCGGCGGGCGAGCTCCAGGGTCGCCGGGCCGATCTCCGCCTCCGGCACGGCCACCATCGCGCCGCCGGAGGCGCGCACGGCCGCGAGCACCTCGCGGTCCCGCACCGGCCGCGCGATCGCCGTGCCCTCGGCGATCGTGCGGGG
>NZ_JBEZDN010000196.1:0-10206 GCF_040648315.1 Pseudonocardia sp. NPDC049154 | reverse complement strand
GTCGCCGGGTGCGAGCTGTGGCGGGCGCGCAGCGAGCGCCGCGCCCAGGCGGCGGCCGCCCGCGAGGAGACCGCGCGGCGGCAGGCCGGCGAGGAACAGTTGCGGATCGCCCGCGAGCTGCACGACGTGCTCGGCCACCACGTCTCGCTGATCAACGTGCAGGCCGGGGTCGCCCTCTACCTGATCGACGACGACCCCGAGCAGGCCCGGCGGGCGCTGGCCACGATCAAGGACGCCAGCCGGGACCTGCTCCGCGAGATGCGCTCCACCCTCGGCGTCCTGCGCGGGGTCGACGAGGAGCCGCCGCGCGCGCCCACCGCGGGCCTCGGGATGCTCGACCGGCTGGTGGCCGACAACGAGGCCGCGGGCCTGGCCGTCAGCACCTCGGTCGACGCCGACCTCACGGCCCTGCCGCCGAGCGTCGACCTCGCCGCCTACCGGATCGTGCAGGAGGCGCTGACCAATGTCCGCAAGCACGCGGGCGCAGGGCGCGCGCTCGTGAAGGTGAGCGGGGCGGACGGCGCGCTCCGGGTCGTCGTCGACGACGACGGCGCGGGCCCGCCCGACCGGCCGGGCGAGGGTGGCACGGGGCTGGTCGGGATGCGCGAGCGCGCCACCGCGCTGGGCGGCACGCTGACCCACGGGCGGGCACCGGGCGGCGGGTTCCGCGTCGAGGCGGTCCTGCCGCTCGCCGGCCCCGGCGGCGCGGCGGTCGGGGCGCGGACCGAGGAGGAGACAGGGTGATCAGGGTCGTGCTGGCGGACGACCAGGCGCTGGTCCGGGCCGGGTTCCGGGCGTTGCTCGGCTCGGCTCCGGACCTCGAGGTGGTCGGCGAGGCCGAGGACGGCGAGGCGGTGCTGCGGGTCTGCCGCGACACCTCACCCGACGTCGTGCTCATGGACATCCGGATGCCCGGGCGGGACGGGCTGGCCGCGACCCGCGACATCGTGGCCGATCCGCGGCTGGTCGGGGTCCGGGTCGTCGTGCTGACCACCTTCGCCGAGGACGCCTACATCTTCGAGGCGCTGCGCTCCGGCGCCAGCGGGTTCCTGGTCAAGGACACCGAGCCGGCCGAGCTGCTGCACGCGGTGCGGGTGGTGCACGCCGGGGAGGCGCTGCTCTCCCCCGGCGTGACCCGCCGGCTCGTCGAGGAGTTCGCCGCGCGGTCCCGCCCGCCCGCACCCGACCGCCGGCTCGACGCGCTGACCGGCCGGGAGCGCGAGGTCCTCGCGCTGGTCGCCGCCGGCCTGTCCAACGACGAGATCGCCGAGAAGCTCGTGGTCAGCCCGGCCACGGCGAAGACGCACGTCAGCCGGTCGATGGTGAAGCTGGGTGTGCGGGACCGCGCCCAGCTCGTGGTGCTGGGGTACGAGACCGGGCTGGTGCGGCCGGGCTGGCTGGCCTGAGCACGGCGAACGGCCCTCTCGCCCACCTGTCGTGGACGAGAGGGCCGTTCGCCAGGGCCGGGGTTCAGGCGTGGACGACGGTGCCGGTGTCCTTGTCCGCCAGCGCGTCGGTGAGCGCACCACGGGTCAGGCCGTCGACCACCCGGAACTCGCGGACGTGCTTGGCGGGGGGCAGCAGCTCGCAGGCCAGCCGGTCCACGGGCAGGTCCGTCGTCGTGGCCGGGACCCGGCCGCCGGGGCCGTCGACGTCCTTGACGAAGATCAGCCGCTGGGCGCCGAACGCGTCGGCGAGCAGGACCGCGCCGGCGTCCGTGCGGTGCACCGGCAGCTTGCCGACCAACGCCGGGAACTCGTGGGAGCCGTAGGGCGGGTACCCGTTGGAGACGACGGCCGGGGCCGCGGCCAGGTGCCCGGCCAGCTGCCGGGCGACGGTGTCGTGCGGCACGTAGGACACCCCGTCGGCCGCGAGCAGGGCGGCCAGCAGGTGACCGTTCTGCTCGGCCTCGGTGGCCGCGAGCTCCGACAGCGCGCCGGTGGGCAGGCCCAGGTCGAGGCCCACGCCGATCGCGTGCCGGGCCCGGATGCCGGCGCCGGTGAGGATCAGCATCCGGTGGTCGCCGAAGGCCCCGCGCAGCTCGTCGACCACGGGCAGGATCGCGTCCCGCCCCCGGTCGATGATCGCGCCGCCGCCGATCACGACGACGTCGAGCCAGGGCAGCAGCCGGGTCACCGGGCGCGAAGTGACCGGCCGGACGAGGTCGCGGTCCAGCAGCGTCTGCCGCGCCAGCAGCGACGGGACGTCCTTGCCGTACTCGGTCATGATCAGCCCTCCGCCGTGATGATCGTGCCGACGTGCTCGCCCGCGAGCGCGCGGGTGACCAGGCCGGGCTTCAGGCCGTTGACGATCTGGATCTTCTTCGCGAACCGCGCGTGGCGCATGAGGTCGAACACCGGACGCTCGACGGCGAGGTCGGGCAGGTCCCGCGCGATCAGCTCGTCGACCGTGATCTCCGGGATCAGGGTGGCCGACGGGTCCGTCTTCGGGTTGGCCGTGTAGAGACCGTCCTCGTCCTTGACGAAGATCATCGAGGCGCAGCCGTAGGTCTCGGCGACGAGATAGCAGCCGGCGTCGGTGCGGTAGGGCGGGATCACACCCTCGGCCGGCACGCGCTGCCACATGTCGTAGGGCGGCATGCCGGCGAAGATCGCGGCGCCGACCTCGGCGACGCGCAGCGGCAGCGCGGCCATCGCCCCGCCGCCGACCACCGGGACGCCGTGCTTGGCGAACAGGTGGCCGAGCATCGTCGCGTTCTGCCCGGCCACGGCCGAGCCGATGTCGCTGAGCACGCCCGTCGGCAGGCCGAGCTCGGCGGCCAGGGCGTAGGCGTGCCGGGCTCGGGTGCCGCCGCCGGTCCCGATCAGCAGCCGGTAGTGCGGGAGCGCGGCGACGATCTCCTCGACGACCGGGAAGACCGCGGAGCGGCCCCGGTCGAGCAGGCTCTGCCCGCCGATCTTGAGCACGTGCACGTCGGGCAGGACCCGCTCGTCGGGCGCGGCATCGGTGGCGGCCTGCAGCTCGGGGTCGTCGAGGCTACGGCTCATGAGCAGCTCGCCCAGCGCGGCTGCGGTCGTCATAGGAGAACCCCCTGGTCCCGGGCGGCCGGGCGGCCGGGCGGCCGCGCCGCGGGCGACCGTAACGGCACCCGCCCGGGGGCTGCCATCCGGCCGTCCGGCGGACACCGACCGCCTACGGGAGGGCCACGAACGACGCCAGACCGTCGAGGAGCCGGTCGACGTCCGAGTCGTCCGTGTACGGCGACAGGCCGATCCGCAGCGACCCGGTGTCGCCCAGCCCGAGCCGGCGGCTGGCCTCCAGCGCGTAGAACGAGCTGGCCGGGGCGTTGATCCGGCGCTGGGCGAGGTAGCGGTAGGCGTCGGCCGGGTTCTTGTTCGCGAACTCCACGAGCAGGGTCGGGGTACGGTGCGCCGCCCGGGACCGCACGCGGACGCCGGGCAGCTCGGCGAGCGCCTGCTCGATCCGGATCCGCAGCGGCTCCTCGTGCGCCCGGATCGCGGCCATCGACTCGAGCAGCGCGGTGCGCCGGTCCGCCTGCGAGCCCGTGAGCCCGGCGAGGAAGTCCACCGCGGCCGTGGTGCCGGCGAGCAGCTCGTAGGGCAGGGTGCCCAGCTCGAACCGCTCCGGGACGTCGTCGCTGCTCGGCGCGAGCTTGGCCGGGCGCAGCTCCTCCAGCAGCTCCGGCCGGGCCGCGAGCACGCCGCAGTGCGGGCCGAGGAACTTGTACGGCGAGCAGGCGAAGAAGTCCGCGCAGAGCTCCGAGACGTCGATCCCGGCGTGCGCGGTGAGGTGCACGCCGTCGACCATGGTCAGGGCGCCGGCGTCGTGCGCGAGGGCGCTGATCTCGGCGATCGGCGGGATCGTGCCGACGAGGTTCGACGCGCCCGTCACCGCGACCAGCCGGGTGCGGCGCGACAGCACGGCGGCGACGTCCGCGGCGGTGAGCTCGGCGGTCTCCGGGTCGAAGTCCGCCCAGCGCACGGTGGCGCCGGCGGCCTCCGCGGCCAGGACCCAGGGCCGGATGTTGGCGTCGTGGTCCAGCCTGGTGACGACGACCTCGTCCCCCGGCCGCCACGTCTCCGCCAGCGTGCGCGCGAGGTCGAAGGTCAGCTGGGTCATGCTGCGCCCGAACACGATCCCGCGCGGGTCGGCGTCGAGCAGGTCCCCGATCGCCGCCCGGGCCCGCAGCACGATCCCGTCGGCGTGCCGCTCGGCCTTCGTGACGCTGCCGCGGTTCGCGATGGGCGAGGTCAGCGCCTCGTACACCGCCCGGGCCACCGGCTCGGGGGTCTGCGAGCCGCCGGGCCCGTCGAAGTGTGCGGTCCCGGCCTTCAGCGCGGGGAACTGCGTGCGGAGGGCGGCGACGTCGTAACTTGCGGGCTGGCTCACGTCCCCACCCTCGCACGGCTCATCGCAGGACGGTCCCCTTCGTCTCCGGCAGCGTGAGCACGGTCAGGAACGCGATCGCCGCGCCGACGGCGACGTACCAGAAGAACGCCCCGCCCAGCCACTGGATCATCAGCGGCGCGGTGCCGCCGAACAGCGCGACGGTGAGGTTGTACCAGGCGCCGATGCCCAGGCCCCGCAGCTCGGTCGGGAAGAGCTCGCTCATGATCGCCGGGGCGATCGAGGTCATCATCGTGTAGAGCCCGAGCCCGACGCAGAACACCACGAGCAGGCCGGCGAGGCCCGGGCGCACGAGCGCGGACAACGGCACGATCAGGAGCGCGGTGGCCGCCGACCAGAACAGCAGCTGCGGCTTGCGCCCGAACCGGTCCGACAGCGCGCCCATCGGGTACTGGAGCAGGCAGAACAGCAGCGTCGCGATCGACAGCGCGAGGAAGACGTCGAACGGGTCGGCGCCGCGGGACTTCGTCGCGTACGGGGTCAGCGCGGAGAAGAAGGTGTAGTAGCAGAGCGTCGACAGCAGGGTGAAGCCGACGAGCTGACCCACGGCCTTCGGGTGCTCGCGCAGCGTGACGAGCAGCGGGTTCTTCAGCGTCTGCGCCTTGGACTTGTTCGTCTCGTACTGCTCGGTCTCCGGCATCGCCCGGCGCAGCCACAGGCCGATGACGCCCAGGACGCCGCCGATCACGAACGGGATGCGCCAGCCCCAGGAGGAGATCTGGTCCTCGGACAGGCTGCCGGCGAGGATCACGCCCAGCACGCTCGCGATCAGCACGGCCCCGCCCGTGGAGATGTAGAAGAACGCGGAGTAGCGGCCGCGGCGGGACGGCGGCGCGATCTCGCCGAGGTACGCCGACGCGTTGGACACCTCGCCACCCAGCGACATGCCCTGCGCGATGCGGGCGAGCAGCAGCAGGACCGGGGCGAGCCAGCCCACCATCGAGAAGGTCGGCAGGATCGCGATCACCAGCGAGCCGCCGGCCATCAGCAGGATGGTCAGCATCATCGCGGTGCGGCGGCCGCGGACGTCCGCGAAGCGGCCGAGCAGGAACCCGCCGAGCGGCCGGAAGAAGAAGGCCAGGGCGTAGGTGGCGAGCGTGCTGATCAGCGCCAGCGCCTCGTTGCCGGGCGGGAAGATCTGCGTCGCGAAGTAGATCGAGAACGTCGCGTAGATCGTCCAGTCGTACCACTCGATCGCGTTGCCGATGGAGGCGGCGACGAGTGTTCTGACGGGCAGCCGATGGCGGGTGCCGGTGGTGGTCTGCTGGCCGGTGTCGGTCATCCGCACTCCAGGGTGATCCGCCGTGATCAGTACAGCCGGGCACGATGTGCGCGAAAGGGTACGTCGACCGGGTGACGCCTGCAGGGTCTGAGCCCCGGCCCGCGACGCTAGGAGACCGACGCGGCGGTGCTCACGGCCTCGAGCACGAAGACGTCGACCACCGCGGCGCCGATCCGCGGGTCCAGCGCGCGGACGCGGTCCGCGTCCTGGTCGACCATGGGGCGACCGTAGGGCTTCCGGGCGGCGGGAGGCACCGCTCGTCGGTGGATCTCCGGAGTCCCTGGTCACCCGGGGTCGTGCGGGCCGGCCGCCCCTCCAGGGGGCGGCCGCCGCTCACGGGGTGGCGAGGGCGGGCAGCGGGATCGTCTTGCCGTCGGGCACCGGTAGGGCGGGCGCGGGGAGCCGGACGGTGAAGGTGGTGCGGCCAGGCCGGCTGGCCACGGTGACCGTGCCGCCGTGCGCGTCCACCACCGCCTGCACGATCGCCAGACCCAGGCCGGTGCTGCCCCGGTCGCGGGAGCGCGAGCCGTCTCCGCGGGCGAACCGCTCGAAGACGTGCGCCGCGAGCGCGGGCGGGATCCCCGGGCCGGTGTCGGAGACGGTGACCAGCACGGCGCGGTCGGCCGGATCGGCCGGGTCGGTCGGCGTCCGCAGGCCGACGGTCACCTCGGTGCCGGCCGGGGTGTGGGTGCGGGCGTTGGCCAGCAGGTTCGTCACCACCTGGGTGAGCCGCAGGGTGTCGCCGAGCACCACCACCGGCTCCGGCGGCAGGTCCAGCCGCCACCGGTGGCCGGGGCCGGCCGCGCCGGCGTCGGACACGGCGTCGAGCACCAGGCGGGTCAGGTCGACGGGAGCGCGTTCCAGCGGGCGGCCGGCGTCGAGGCGGGCGAGCAGCAGCAGGTCCTCGACCAGCGTGGACATGCGCTCGGCCTGCGAGGTGATCCGGGACAACGAGTGCGCGACGGTCGGCGGGAGGGTGCGATCGCGGGCGGTCAGCTCGGCGTAGCCGCGGATCGCGGCGAGCGGGGTGCGCAGCTCGTGGCTGGCGTCGGCCACGAACTGGCGGAGCTGGACCTCGCTGGCGTGCCGTGCGTCGAGGGCGGCGGCGACGTTGTCCAGCATGCGGTTCAGCGCGGCACCCACCTGCCCGACCTCGGTACCCGGGTCGGTGTGCGCGGCCGGGACGCGCTCGAGGAGCTCGACCTCGCCGCTGTCGAGCTGCAGCGCGGACACCCGCCCGGCGGTCTCGGCGACCTGCTCCAGCGGCCGCAGCTCGCGCCGCACGGCGATCGCGCCCACCACCCCGGCCCCGGTCAGCGCGAGCACGACGACGATCGACTCGGCGACGACGAGGAGCTGGGTGAGGTGGTCGACGTCCGCCTGCGGCAGGCCGGTGACCAGCACGGTCCCGGAGCCGTCGACCGAGGCGAGGAGCCGGTAGGTGCCGAGGTCGCCGAGATCCTCGCTCACCGGGTGCCCGTTCGTCGGGACGGCGGCGAGGGTGGCCAGCGCCTCGGCGGGGACCTGCAGCACGGAACCGCCGCGGTCGGTGACCACCGCGTCGGTGACCTGCCCGGCGACGATCGTGGCGCCGACCGTGCGGGGCGCCTGGGCGGGGCCCAGGAAGTCGGCACCGACGTCGGCGTCCGCGCCGTGCCCGCCGCGGTCGTCGGGATGGTTCGGTCCCCCGGGGCCGGCCCCGTTCTGGATGGCGACGAACCGGCCGCCGGCCGAGACGAGGTCGTCGTCGAGCTGGTTGAGCATGAAGTGGCGCAGCGCGATCGCCGTCGCCAGCCCCACGACGGCGCACACGGTCGCGAGCAGGAGCATCACCGCCACCACGAGCCGGGCACGCAGGGAGTGCCGGGTGCGGGGCCGACCGTCGACCCGGGTGCGCAGGGCTGCGCGCCGGTGCGTCGCCGTGGCGGTCATGCGCTCACTGTGCGGGCAGGTCGTGTGGGGTCCGTGAGGGCTCCCTGTGAGCCGGCTGTCAGCGCCCCGAGGATGGGCCCGATGGTGGTCACGGTCCGGCTCCGGGCCCGTCCGGATGGCAGGCTCATCCCGTGACGCCGCGCTCGCGCCAGCTGCTCGACACCGTGCTCGACGACGGGACCTTCCGGTCCTGGGACACCACGCCGGCCCCGGTGCCGCTCGTCGCCGACACCCCGCAGTACCGGGCGGAGCTCGCGGCGGCGCACGAGCGCAGCGGCGTGGACGAGGCCGTGGTCACCGGCGAGGGCCTGATCGCGGGCCGCCGGGTGGCGGTGGTGTGCAGCGAGTTCGCGTTCCTCGCCGGGTCGATCGGCGTGGCCACGGCCGAGCGGCTGATCCGGGCGATCGAGCGGGCGACGGACGAGCGCCTGCCGCTGCTGGCCGCGACGGCGTCGGGCGGGACCCGGATGCAGGAGGGCGCGATCGCATTCCTGCGCATGGCGGCGATCTCCGCGGCGGTCACCGCGCACAAGGCGGCGGGCCTGCCGTACCTCGTCTACCTGCGGCACCCGACGACGGGCGGGGTGTTCGCCTCGTGGGGTTCGCTGGGCAACGTGACCGTGGCCGAGCCCGGCGCGCTCGTCGGGTTCCTGGGGCCGAAGGTGTACTCCGCGTTGCACGGCGAGCGGTTCCCGGAGGGCGTGCAGAAGGCGGAGAACCTGCACCGGCACGGGATCGTCGACGCGGTGCTCCCGGCGGAGCGGCTCGCCGGGGTCGCCGCACGAGTGCTGGCGATGCTCGACCCCGTCGACCCGATGCGGCTGCCCCCGTCGGCACCGGCCCGCGGCGAGCCGACCGGCCCGGACGAGGACGCCTGGAGCTCCATCGAGCGGTCCCGGCGACCGGAGCGGCCGGGGGTGCGGGACGTGCTGCGGCTGGCCGCGACGGATGTCGTCCCGCTGGGTGGGACCGGGGAGGGCGAGGCCGGGCGCGGCCTGCTGCTCGCGCTCGTGCGGTTCGGCAGCGTGGCCTGCGTGCTGCTCGGCCAGGACCGGCGGGCACAGGCCGCGGAACCGCTCGGACCGGGCGCGTTGCGGACCGCGCGGCGCGGCATGCGGCTGGCCGCCGAGCTGGGACTGCCGGTGGTCTCGGTGATCGACACGACCGGCGCGGCGCTGTCGGTGGAGGCCGAGGAGGGCGGGCTGGCCGGTGAGATCGCGCGCTGCCTCGGCGAGCTCACCGAGCTCCCCGTCCCGACGGTCTCGGTGCTGCTCGGGCAGGGCACCGGCGGCGCCGCGCTCGCGCTGCTGCCGACGGACCGGGTGATCGCCGCCCGGCACGGCTGGCTCACCCCACTGCCACCCGAGGGTGCCAGCACGATCGTGCACGGCACCCCGGAGAAGGCGGCGGAGGTGGCGGCGCAGCAGCACGTCCGCGCGGTCGATCTCCTGCGGGCCGGGGCCGTCGACACGATCGTCGACGAGCACCCCGACGCCGCGGACGAGCCCGAGGCCTTCGCCCGCCGGGTCGCCGACGCCGTGGAGTCCGAGCTGCGCGCCCTGCTCCCGCTCTCCCCCGTCGACCGCCTGGTCCGCCGGCGCCGCCGCTACCGCACCCTCGGCCTGCGCTGACCCGTCCGCGCGCGGGCTCCGGAGTGCTGCGGGTCCCTGGGGGTCCGGACCGCGGACACGGCCGCCGGGACCCGCTCGTCGAGGATTCCCGCGGAGCGGAGCCGGGCGACCGTGTCCTCGGGTCCGGTCCCGTCAGCCGGCCAACCGCCGCCCGAGCATCTGCTTGGCCTGCTCGGCGCCCTTGCGGCTCTCCCCCTGCGCCCGCCGGAAGAACTCGGCCAGGTCGCCGTCGCCGTCGCGTTCGGCGTCCTGGACGTAGGTCTCCAGCCGCAGCGCGTTGTTCAGGCACTGCTCGGTGAACCAGATGAGGTTGTAGTCCTTGTCCTTGGTTCCGGTGACCTCGCCACCCTCGCCCGACGTCATGCTCCCGTCACCTCCGGTCGTCCCGGGCGCACCGGTGGTTCCCTGCCGGCGCCCCCGCTGCCGCGGTGCGACACCCGCGCCGCCCTGCGCCCCGGCGGCGTACCGACGTGGCGCAGTCCGCTCGGGTACCACCGGGGACGCGGGCCAACCACGGTCGGCCGTCGGATCGCCGGCCGGGCTCGGGCCGGCGCCGACGTCGGTCGAGCGGCCGGCGGTCGCAGCAGACACCCCGTCACCGCCGGCGATGCCCCACCGCCGAGGCACCCCTTCCGAGCCGCGACGCTGCTCGGGGGCCGCGCGAAGGGGTGATTCGGATCCGGACGATCCACGCAGAATGGCGCCATCCCATTCTCTGGGCCGTTCGGGTGATTCCCGTAACGCAATCGAATCGCAATCACGCTCCGCTCCGAATCCTCACCGACCGTTGGCATGATGATCGTGGGGTTCGTGTGACGCGAGGGGGAGTCGTGAAATCGGTGCAGTGGCGTGCCGTGCGCCGCATCCTGGCGGGGGCGGTCGCGCTCGGGGTGTCCGCCGGGCTCGTCGCGGCCTGCGCGAGCGCCAACGCCGACGCCCGGCACCCCGGCCAGGCAGCCGCCGCGCCGCAGG
>NZ_JBEZDN010000195.1:0-10293 GCF_040648315.1 Pseudonocardia sp. NPDC049154 | reverse complement strand
TAAAGAACCGCCCCCCACCGAGAACAACACGAATTTCCCGACACTCTTCCCCAACCCGACGCTCTTCCGATCTGCCGCCCCAGGGCTCTCGGGGCGGCCGGTCCGGGAACAGGACTACTGGGCGATCTGGTCGTGGACCAGCGGGAACCCCGCCAGCCCCTTCCACGCGAGGGCGGACATGAGCGCCACCGCCTCGTCCCGCGGGATCGTCTGCTCGGAGTCGAGCCAGTACTGCGCGGTGACCTGGCTCAGCCCGACGAGGCCGACGGCCAGCAGCCGGGCCCGCTCGCCGTCGAGCCCCGCGTCCTCGGTCACCACCGCCGCGACGGCGTCGATGCACTTGGTGAGGGCGCCGTCGACCAGCGCCGCGGCCTCGGGCTCGCCGCGCAGGTCCGACTCGAAGACCAGCCGGTAGGCGTGGCCCTCGCCGGCCACGAAGTCGAAGTAGGCCGCCACCGCGGCGTGCACGCGCTCGCGGTTCTCCTGCGTGCGGTTGATGGCCTCCCGCACCCGGTTGACCAGCTCGTCCGCGTACGTCGTGAGCAGCGCGCGGTAGAGCTCCAGCTTGCCGGGGAAGTGCTGGTAGAGGACCGGCTTGCTGACTCCGGCCTTCTCCGCGATGTCGTCCATCGCCGCCGCGTGGTAGCCCTGGGCCGCGAACACGTCCCGCGCCGCCACCAGGAGCTGGGCCCGGCGGGCGCTCCGCGAGAGCCGGGTCCCGCGCGCAGGCATGTGGGTCGGTCCGGACGCCGCCGCTGCCGCCTCGCTCATCGTGCTCCCCTTCGGTACCACTGTCGTGCCGGGTCACCTTACCCGTCGGTAGCCACCCACGTGGGACGGCGCGTGCCGCGAAACGTGCGGCGCGTCACCGACGGGCGCCGACCTCACCCCTGGCCGTGCCCCGCGACGACGCTGCGGAAACCGCGCAACCGGAGGCTGTTGGCGACCACGAACACCGAGCTGAACGCCATCGCGGCACCCGCGATCATCGGGTTGAGCAGCCCGAGCGCCGCCAGGGGGAGGGCCGCGACGTTGTAGGCGAACGCCCAGAACAGGTTGCCGCGGATGGTGCCGAGGGTGCGGCGGGCCAGCCGGATCGCGTCGACCGCCGCGAGCAGGTCGCCGCGCACGAGGGTCAGGTCGCTCGCCTCGATCGCCACGTCCGTCCCGGTGCCCATCGCGAGCCCGAGGTCGGCGGTGGCGAGGGCGGCGGCGTCGTTCACACCGTCGCCGACCATCGCGACCGTGCGGCCCTCGGCCTGCAGCCGGCGCACGGCGGCGACCTTCTCCTCGGGCAGCACGTCGGCGATCACGTCCGCCGGGTCGATGCCGGCCTCCGCGGCGACGGAGCGGGCCGCGGCCTCGTTGTCGCCGGTGAGCAGGATCGGGGTGAGCCCGAGGTCGCGCAGCCGCCGGACGGCCTCGGCGCTGGTCGGCTTGAGCGAGTCCGCCACGACGAGCACGCCGCGCGCCCGGCCGTCCCAGCTCACGCAGACCGCGGTCCGTCCGGCCGCCTCGGCCCGCTCGCGGGCCTCGACCAGCTCGGGCGGCAGCTCGATGCCGTACTCGGCGAGCAGCGCGGGCCGGCCGACCAGGACCGCGTGCGCCACGATCCGGCCGGTGCCGCCCGCCGGCGTGACCGGGGAGGTGCCGGTGGCGGCACGGATCGGCGCGGGCAGGCCGGGGAGCTGCGCGAGCTCCGCCACCACGCCCTGCACACCGAGCCCGGGCCGGCTCTCGAAGTCGGAGACGCCGGGCAGCCCGCCGAACCGCTCGCGCGCGGCCGCGGCGACCGCGTGCGCGACGGGGTGCTCGGAGCCGTCCTCGACCGCCGCGGCCAGCCGCAGCACCTGCTCGACGGTCTCCCGCCCGGCGGGGTGCACCTCCAGCAGCCGCATCCGCCCGCTCGTCACCGTGCCGGTCTTGTCCAGGACCACGGTGTCGACGCGGCGGGTGGACTCGAGGACCTCCGGGCCCTTGATGAGCACGCCGAGCTGGGCGCCCCGCCCGGTCCCGACCAGCAGCGCCGTGGGCGTGGCCAGGCCGAGCGCGCAGGGGCAGGCGATGATCAGCACCGCGACGGCGGCGGTGAACGCGGCCGTGGCGCCGGCCCCGCTGCCCAGCCAGAACCCGAGGGTGCCGACGGCCAGCGCGATCACGATCGGCACGAAGACGCCGGAGATCCGGTCGGCCAGCCGCTGCACGGCGGCCTTGCCGTTCTGGGCCTCCTCGACGAGCGCGGCCATCCGGGCGAGCTGGGTGTCGGCGCCGACCCGGGTGGCCCGCACGACCAGCCGGCCGCCGGAGTTCACGCACCCGCCGACCACCCCGGAGCCGGGGGCGACCTCGGCCGGCACGGACTCGCCGGTGATCATCGAGAGGTCGACGGCCGACGTCCCCTCCTCGACCTCGCCGTCCGTGGCCACCTTCTCGCCGGGCCGGACCACGAACCGGTCCCCGACCGTCAGCTGCTCGACCGGGACGCGGATCTCCGTATCGCCGCGGAGCACCGAGACCTCGCGGGCGCCGAGCTCGAGCAGCGCGCGCAGCGCGGCCCCGGCGGTGCGCTTGGAACGGGCCTCGAAGTACCGGCCCGCCAGGATGAACATCGTGACGCCGGCCGCGACCTCGAGGTAGATGGCATCGGCGCCGCCGCCGCGGGCGACGGTGAGCTCGAACGGGTGCCGCATGCCCGGCACACCGGCCCCGCCCCACAGCAGCGCGTACAGCGACCAGGCCAGCGCGGCGAGCGTGCCCAGCGAGACGAGCGTGTCCATGGTCGCGGCGCCGTGCCGCAGGTTCGTCCAGGTCGCCCGGTGGAAGGGCAGCGCCCCCCACACGACGACGGGCGCCGCCAGCGTCAGGGAGATCCACTGCCAGTAGGTGAACTGCAGGGCCGGGACCATCGCCAGCACGATCACCGGGATCGCCAGCACGATGCTGACGACCAGCCGGTCCCTCAGGTCGCGGGCGTGCCGCGCGGCCGGGTCCTCCCGCTCCTCCGCCGCGGCCGGCGGCGCGGGCAGCTCGGCGGTGTACCCCGCGGCCTCGACGGTGGCGACCAGCTCCTCCGGCGAGACGCCCTCGGCGTAGCTGACGGTGGCCTTCTCGGTCGCGTAGTTCACCGACGCCGTGACGCCGGCTATCTTGTTGAGCTTGCGCTCGACCCGGTTGGCGCAGGACGCGCAGGTCATGCCGCCGATCGCGAGCTCGATCCGCAGGTCGGGCGCGTTCCCGGTGCCGGCCCCCGGGGTGGTCGGCGCGCTCATCGGGCACCTCCGGTCGTGGTCGCGGCGGCGCCGGTCGTCGGGACGGTGAAGTCCACCGTGTGGATCTCACCCGCGTGCCGGAACCGGAGGAAGAGGCGGTAGGTCCCCTCCGTCGGCACGGTGGTCGTGAACGCGATACCCGGGCCGGACCGGTCCCCGGGTTCCGCGCGGGTCTGCGCGGTGACCGGGGTGTAGACCAGGTCGCCGGCGCGCAGCGCGACGAGGTCGCCGAACGCGCCGCGCTCCGGCTCGAGGTCGGTGACGGCGCGCCCGTCGAGGCTCACCGTCGCGAAGACGGCGGACTCCGCGCCGGCGCGCAGGTCGCCGTCGATGCGCACCTGGTAGCCGCCGACCTGGGCGGCCCGCGCGGCCGGGAACTCCAGCGGCGCGAAGTCGCCCGGCGCGAAGACGTCCGCGCCCAGCACGGTCGGCGCGCCGCCCTCCGGGGTGAACTCGGCGAGGAGCCGCCAGGTCCCCGCGGTGGGCAGCCGGACGGGCGCCCGCCAGGTGCCCTCCGCCGTCGTCTCGGGATAGGCGACCTGCAGGCCCGCGCCGTCCCGCCGGACGACGAGCAGCCGCAGCGTCGAGCCGTCCGCCCGCGGGGTGAAGGCGGTGACAGCCCGCCCGTCCGGCCCGGTGACGGCGAAGGCGAGGTCGGACGAACGCCCGGCGACGAGCGCCGTGGTGGCCGGGACCAGCGTGTACCCGCCCGCGGTGGCGGCGAGGCCGTCCGTACCCGGGTGGGCCTCCGTGGTGCCGGAGCTCATGTCCATGCCGGTGTGGGCCCCCGCCGGAGCCTCGGCCGTGACCGCGGCCGGGGTGGTGGGGGCGACGGACGGCCGAGCGAGCGAGCCCGCACCCCACGCCGCGCCGAAGACCACGCCGAGAACCCCGACGTAGGCCCCGAGACGTACCGCCGTGAGCATGCCCTCTTCCTTCCGCCGACCTTCCGCCCGGCGGGTAGAACATACCAGCGGGGGGTATGTGGCGCTGGACCCGGGGGCGGGGGTGGGGCTCGTCACGGGCCCGCTGACCAGCCTCGACGGCGCTGCCGTGGTCGGGAGTGGCCGGAAACCCGCCGTTCTTGCCATCCTCGACGCGTGGTCTCTCTCTCGCTGCCGCTCGTTCACCCGCGGTTCGCCCCGGCGTCGTCGCGGGCGCCGGTGGGCGATCCCGGTGACCCCGGCACGCTGCCCCCGCTGCCGGCGCACCTGCCGGCCTGGCCGGGACGGCACGTCACCGCGGGCGGTGTGACGCTGCACGTGCGGGAGACGCCGAGGGACGGGCCGGAGGGGGAGCCTGCGGACCCGACCGCCGAGGCGGACGCCGTCTACGTGCACGGACTCTCCGGCTCGGCCACCAACTGGACGGACATCGCGGGCCTGCTCGCGCCGCGGGTCGCGGGCACCGCCGTCGACCTGCCGGGGTTCGGCTACACCGAGCCGGTGCCGTCCTGCGACTACACGCCCGCCGGGCACGCGGACGCGCTGCTGTGCTGGCTCGCGGGCCGCGGCCGTCCGGTGCACCTGCTGGGGAACTCCCTCGGCGGCGTCGTCGCGATGCTCGTGGCCGCCCGGCGGCCGGAGCTGGTGCGCACGCTCACGCTCGTCTCGCCCGCGATGCCGGACCGGCGGCCGGATCCCCGGCGGATGTCCGACCCGCGGATGGCCCTGGCCTGGATCCCCGGCCTGGGCAGCCGCGCCCGCGCCCAGCTCGCCGCCATGACCCCGCGGGCCCGCGCCGAGGCGACCATGCGGCTGTGCTTCGGCGACCCCGCCCGGGCCACGGAGGTCCGGCTCGACGAGACCGCGGAGGAGATCCGCGCCCGGGGCCGTCAGCCGTGGGCCGGGCGGGCGATCGACCAGTCCGCATTCGGGATGTTCCGCAGCTGGATGGGGCCTGGCCTCTGGCGCGCCGCCGCCCGCGTCGCGGTCCCCACGCTGGTCGTGTGGGGCGACCGGGACCGCCTGGTCAACCCGCGGCTGGCCGCCCGCACCGCCCGCGCCTTCCCGGACGGACGCCTCGTGATGCTCGACGGCGTGGGGCACATCGCGCAGATCGAGACCCCCGACCGGGTCGCCGCCGCCGTCGGGGCGTTCTGGGACTCGCTCGGGGATGGGAACATGTCCGGTGACGGACGTGTTGCCGCAAGGGACCGTTGAAGATGCGCAGGGAGTTGTGGACATGGCGCTACCGCCGCTCGTGGAGCCGGCCGCCGAACTGACCAAGGACGAGGTGGAGCGGTACAGCCGCCACCTGATCATCCCGGACGTCGGGATGGCCGGTCAGAAGCGACTGAAGAACGCGAAGGTGCTGGTCGTGGGCGCCGGCGGGTTGGGCTCGCCCGCGCTGCTGTACCTGGCGGCCGCGGGCGTGGGCACGCTCGGGATCGTCGAGTTCGACGAGGTCGACGCATCGAACCTGCAGCGCCAGATCATCCACGGCCAGTCGGACGTCGGGCGCTCCAAGGCCGAGTCGGCGCGGGACTCCGTCAAGGAGGTCAACCCGTACGTCGAGGTGCGCCTGCACCAGACGCGGCTGGACTCGTCCAACGTGCTGGACATCTTCGCCGACTACGACCTGATCCTGGACGGCACGGACAACTTCGCCACCCGGTACCTGGTGAACGACGCCGCGGTGCTGTCCGGCAAGCCGTACGTGTGGGGCTCGATCTTCCGGTTCGAGGGCCAGGCGTCGGTGTTCTGGGAGGACGCCCCGAACGGGCAGGGCCTGAACTACCGGGACCTCTACCCCGAGCCGCCGCCCCCCGGCATGGTGCCGTCGTGCGCCGAGGGCGGCGTGCTGGGCGTGCTGTGCGCGTCGATCGGCTCGATCATGGTCAACGAGGCCATCAAGCTGATCACCGGCATCGGCGAGCCGATCCTCGGCCGGCTGGTGATCTACGACGCCCTCGAGATGACCTACCGCCAGGTCAAGGTGCGCAAGGACCCGGACACCCCGAAGATCACCGAGCTGATCGACTACGAGGCGTTCTGCGGGACCGTGTCCGACGACGCGCAGCAGGCCGCGGCCGGCAACACGATCACGGCGCTCGAGCTCAAGGAGATGATCGACGCGGGCAAGGACTTCGCGCTGATCGACGTCCGCGAGCAGAACGAGTGGGACATCGTCAACATCCCCGGCGCGCAGCTGATCCCGAAGGACAGGATCCTGTCGGGCGAGGTGCTGTCCGAGCTGCCGCAGGACAAGCCGATCGTGCTGCACTGCAAGTCCGGCGCCCGTTCCGCCGAGGCCCTCGCGGTACTGCACAAGGCCGGCTTCGCCGACGCCGTGCACGTCGGCGGCGGGGTTCTGGCCTGGGTCAAGCAGGTCGAGCCGGACAAGCCGACCTACTGATCCCACCCGCCGCATTCGGCTCACACCGCCCGGCCCGGTTTTCACCGGACCGGGCGGTGTGGTGTGTCCGGGACTTTCCGCGGGGTCGCCGCGCGTCGCGGACCGTGATCAACTCGCGGCGACCGGGTGCCGGGGGCGAGCGGAACGGAGCAGCTCGCGGCGGCGTCGCTGACCGGCCGTGAGCGGTTCCGCTCCGATGAGGACGGTCGCCGGATCCTGCGCCGTAGCATCTCGTTCCCCGGCGGCGGATGATCATCCGCCGGGGCGAGGGGGTGCCGGGTGGTGGGTCCGCGGGCCGACGGGGACGCAGGTCGACAGCCGTCCGATGTGGTCTGTGCGCTGCCCGGCTGCGGTGCGGCGATCGAACCCGTCGTCGGTCGCCCGGAACGGAAGTACTGCTCGACGGCGCACCGGGCGGCGATGCGCCGGCTCCGCCGGGCGGCCGCCCACGCCGCGCAGGATCCGCGCGTGGTGGAGACGTTGCCGTGGTTGCGCGAGCCGGAGCCCGCTGCTCCGGAGCCGGCGCTCCCGGGCCCGTCCGCGGCGGTCGTCGTCCCGCGACCGCGTCCGCCGGCTCCGGCCGGGCGGTCACGCTGGACGCGGGTGCTCGCCCGTCGCCGTCGTGCGGTCGCGGTGTTCGCGGCCACGGCGGTGCTGGTCGGTGGGTACGCGCTGACCGTGGCGTCGTCGGCCGGGCCGGCGCCGCAGGGCGTCGTCGCGGGACCGACGTCGACCGAGCAGTGGGCGAGCCGTGCGGAGCTGCTGCTGGTCGGGGTGAACCGCCAGCTCGACGTCCTCGCGCGGACCGAGCAGACGTGGAACGCCAGCGAGGCGGCCCGCGCCGGCACGCCGCCCTCCGCGGTGCGGCGGCTGCAGCAGCGCCGCCAGCTCCTCGAACGGCAACGCGCCACGCTGCAGGCCCAGCTCGAGAGCTACCGGGAGCTGGAGCGCAGCGCGGACGAGCTGGAGCGCGCCGAGGCGCAGCTCGCGGCGATCGAGAAGCTGCTGGCCGAGGACCCGGCCGGCGACCAGGCCTGGTCGACCGCCCTCGCGGCGCAGCGCGACCTGCGGATCCGGCAGCGCGACGGCCTCCGCCAGCAGGTCGACGCGCTGCGCACCGGCGTCGACACCGCCTCCCGCACGCCGCTGCCCGATCCCGCCGTGGAGGAGGCCCGCACCGACCGCGTCTCCGCGGAGGTGCTCGACGCCGCCGAGGGGCGACCCGCACCGGGCCCGACGCCCGGGCTGCACACCCGGCCCCCGGTCGCGCAGGCCCGCGACGAGGAGGAGGACCGGCCGGCCGCGGTCGTCGGGACGAGCGGGCCGCCGGACCCGCGCGGCCCGGTCGACGAGACCGCGGAACGGGACCGTGGGCGCGGAGCCCGGTCCGGTGGAGCCGTGCGGTCGCTCGGTCGGGAGACGGGCGACGCGGTCGGATCCGGTGGGCGCGAGGCCGGACGGGTGGTCGGATCCGCCGGGCGCGGCGCCGGCGACGGGGTCGGCCGGGCCGGGCGGGCCGCCGGCGACGGCGTGGGCCGGACCGGGGAGGACGCCGGCCGCGCGGTCGGATCGGTCGGCCGGGTCGCCGGGGCCGGACCGGCGGGCGAGGGTGCCGGACGGGCCGTCGGATCCGGGGCGCGCGGGGCCGGGGAGGCCGTCGCCGCGGTCGGTGAGGGCGGGGGCGAGGCGGTCGGGTCGACCGCCGAGGGCGTGGGCGACGGGGCCGGCGCGACGGCGACCGGCGCCGGCGACGCCCTCGACCAGGCCGGACAAGGCCGAGTAGGCGGAGCGGCCGGCGCGCTGCCCGAGGGTGCCGGCGAGGGCGTCAAGTCCGTCGGGTCCGGTGCCTCGGACGGCGTGGATGCCCTCGGATCGGCCGCGGGCCGGGGCGTGGGAGCGCTGCGCGACGGCGGGAACGACGTGGTCCGCGAGCTGGGTGGGGTCGCGGGGGCGGGAACGAGGTCAGGTTCGGGCCCGGCCGCCTCGGCCGCCGACCCACCCGCCTCCGCGCGCACTGACGGTGTGGCTGCGTCGCCTCGCCCGGCTGCCGCGGGCGCACCCGCGGGTGCAGGGGGGATCGGGGCCGCGCCGGCCGCTGCGGGACCCGCTGTGTCGGTTCCCTCTACCGAGACCGAGCCCGCGGCTGCGGAGCCGGCCGTGGCCGATGCGCCTGCTCGCGTGCTGGCGGCCGCGGTCGAGGCGGCCGCTGCCGCTGCGCCTGCCGGGCCCGGGGCGGTCTCCCCGGCGGACTCGCCTGCGCAGGTGCTGGCGGCTGCTGTCGATGCGGTCGCTGCTGCTGCGCCCGCCGAGCCTGGAGCGGTCTCCCTGGCGGACTCGCCCGCTCAGGTGCTCGCAGCGGCGCTCGATGCGGCCGCCGCCGCTGCGCCGGCCGGGCCCGGAGCTGTCTCGCCGGCCGGCTCGCCTGCGCAGGTGCTGGCGGGAGCCGCCGGTGCGGCTGCCGAAGCGCCGCCTGCGGTCGAGGGTCCTGTGGCCGCGGCGGCAGCGGCCGCTGTACCGATGGGGATGGCCGGTGCGGGCGGCTCTGTCGTCGGCTCGGTCCCGGCAGGGCTCGTGGCACCAGGTGTGCCGGTCGAGGGCGTGAGCGGGTCGGCCGGTGGCGAGGGCGGCTCGGCTTCCGCAGCAGCAGGGCTCGCGGGGCTGAGTGGTGTGCCGGTCGCCGGCCTCGGCGGCTTCGCCGGTGAGAGGAGCAGCTCCGCTCCGGCCGCGCCCATGAAGATGGGTGGACTGGCTGCGGCACGTCTCGCCGGGGGAGCGGCGCCCTCCACGCCGGAGGCGCCGGGAGTCGAGTCCGCGGTTGCGGGACCTGCGGCCCGGACGACGACCGGCGGGATCGGTGCACCGTACGTGGAGGAGGCGCTGCACGCGGCCGACCGTCGCGCCGCGGCCGAGGCGGCCTCGGCGACCGGCGCGCCCGCCGCAACGCCGACCGGGAAGGCCGTGTCCTCCGGTGCGCCGGACACGGCCGCCCCGTCCGCCGCGGGCACGCACGACGTGGTCGAGCGATCGAGCACCTCCGGTGATCGACGGGACGCCGTCCGCGGCACCACGGAGCGGCACAGCGCAGAGTCCGTCGCCGAGGAGCAGCGGGCCGGGGCATCGCGGTCCACCGGCGGCTCGTCGGAGGAGGCCGCACGCGAGGCCGTCGCGCGCGAGTCCACCCTCACCCACGACGACGCCGAACGGCAGCCGGGTCGGTCGGCCTCGGCAGACCCGCGCACTCGTGACGTGGCCCCGCGTTCGGCCACCGAGCGCGCGGCGCACGACGACTCCGAGCGGTCCGCCTCGGCCTCCTCACGGACCCGAAGCTCCGACTCGGCCGCTCGGGTCCGGGACGGCTGGGCCTCCTACGCGTCCCGCACAGACCAGCGGATCGACCCGGGTCGGAGCAGCGCGACCCGCTCGGACCGCGAGTTCCCGCACCGGTCGGATCGCGGCAGCGAATCCCGGAGCGTCGGCGACGACCACGGGAGCAGGCCGCACCCCCCGTCCCGATCACACGAGAATCGCCCGCACCAGCACGACCGGAGCTCCCACGACCACGCCGACCACGACTAGGAGGGTGCTGAACTAAGCCCGCTTGGCGCGGTTGGACGTTGGACTCGCGGGAGCATGCGCGTAAACGGCGTTTATGCGCTCGGGTTGGGGT
>NZ_JBEZDN010000194.1:5658-10360 GCF_040648315.1 Pseudonocardia sp. NPDC049154 | reverse complement strand
GACTGCCCCTCTAGGGGCAGTCGCCGCTCACGGGTCAGCCGGGGTCCGCGCGCAGCCGCTCGACCACGTCGTCGTCCCAGCGGTGGGTGCGCAGCAGGCGGTAGCGCTGGCAGGCGAGGTGGAGGTAGGCGTCGGTCTCGGTGCGGTCGCCGATCAGCGCGGCCTGGGCCAGCAGCCGCACGACCGGGCGGTACTCCTCGGCCCACCAGCGGCGGGCGACGGTCTCGCGGTCGAGGTAGCGGCCTTCGCTCTGCATGAGCCGGAAGCCCCAGGCCTCGACGGTCTCGGACAGCTCGGCGTAGTTCCAGGCGTCGGCCACCTCGATCGTGGCCATCTGCGTGCGGCCGAGCGGGACCCGGTCGAGGAAGACCCGCCGCAGGTCCTTCGTGATGAGGTCGCCGCGGTGCACGATGCCGTTCGGGTCGATCTTCGTGGTGACCTCGGTGACCAGCGCGTCGATCGTGCGCAGGCCCAGGGCGTGCGCGACCGAGACGCGGTGGTGCCCGTCCCGGACGAAGTGCAGCCCGCCCACCCGGTACAGGTCCACGGGCGGGATGGTCTCGCCGCGCCGCTGCGCCCGGGCCAGCCGCTCCCAGCGTTCCCGGCTGTGCCGGCTGCGCGGCCGGAACCAGCGGTCGAAGTCCGTGGTGCGGTCCACGCTGCCGACGATCGTGTCCAGCTCCACGATGTGGATGCCCGGCAGCCGGCGTTCGCCGGTGCGGCCCAGGGCGGCCACGACCTCGTCGAACGGGAGGATCTCCGAGACGTCGTCGGGTTCGTGGCGCAGCCACGCCACCAGACGCGAGAGCACCTGCCGGCGGCGCTGGCGGAGGAAGTCGTGCTCCGCGTCGGCCTGCGGGAAACCCGTCTCCACTAGAGGTCCAGCACCTTCCTGCCGACGACGTTGACGACCCGGGTGGTGCCGAGCATCCGGTCCGGTACGGGCTCACCGTAGGGGTGGATGTGACCGTGCACCAGGAACCGCGGCTGCAGCTGCGCGACCACCCCGTGCAGGCAGACGAAGCCGCGGTGCGGGCCGTCCTCGCGGTCGCCGCAGTGCCGGGGAGGGGCGTGCGTGAGCAGGACGTCGACGCCCCGGCCGTCCTTGCGCCGGGCCCGCTTCGCCAGCCGGACGAGCCGCTTCGCCCGCCGCGTCTGCTCGGCCTCGGTCCACTGGTTGGGGCCGGGCCGGTAGCGCAGGCAGCCGCCGAGCCCGGCGATCCGCAGCCCGCCGGCGTCGACGATCCGGACGTCGGCGTTCTCGAAGCCGGCCGGTCCGGGCCACTCGCAGGGGTGCCCGGCGCTGGTCCACAGCCCGCGGCGCTGGCGGAAGCCGCTCAGGTCGCGGTCGTGGTTGCCGGGGACCATCACGGCGGGCCGGTCCACGTCGTCCGCGATCGCCGCCAGGTAGTCGAAGGGCAGGTCGCCCGCGGCCAGCACGAGGTCGACGGCACCGCGCCGGGCCGCGCCGCAGCGCAGTCCGGGGATCTCCTCGTCGGCCACCGCCAGGGTTCGCACCATCGCCCGACCAGCCTATTCGTTCCGGTCGCGGCGCGCGTCCCCTTGGGCAGCGGCCCCGCATGGGCCAGGATCGTGCGGGTGAGCGGAACGGACACCAGCGCGCCGGAGACCGTCCTGCCGGCGGCCGACACCGCCCTGGACCAGCCCGCCCGGGCCTTCGACCGGATCGTCCGCAACAGCGACGCCTACCGCGCGCAGCTGCGGACCACGATCCACCGGATGGGCCTGAGCGGTCGCAAGCGCACCCTGCTGGTCGTGGGCTGCGGCAGCGGGGCCCCGGTGCAGGGGGTCGTCGACGAGGCGCCCGGCTGGAAGGTCGTGGCCGTCGACGAGTCCGCGGAGCTCGTCGGCACCGCGCGGCGGCTGGACTGGGCACCGGACTACCGGTTCCTGCACGGCACCCTCGGCACGCTCGACGACGCCCTGCGCGCCGAGGGCATCGAGCCGCGGTTCGACGGGATCCTCGTCGTGTTCCAGATGCGCCACCAGCGCAATCTCGACGACACCCTCGACTACCTGCTGGAGCTGCTCGCGCCGGGGGCCCCGCTGGCGGTGCACGAGTACTCGGTGCGCGGCGACCGGGCGGCCCGGGTGCGCTGGACCGCGGCGTGCTGGCTGGACTACCTGCCGCGGATCCGGATGCGCGGGCGGGTGCCGGGCATGGCGTCGTACCTGTGGCACTCGGTCCTGCGGTTCGACTCCGCGTCGATGTTCAAGGAGCGGCTCGAGGTCGCCGGGTTCACGGACGTCCGGGTCCAGACGGTCGGCGGCTGGCAGGAGCACATCCTCTACACCTTCCTCGGTCGCAAGCCGGAGGACGAGCCCGACGAGCCGCTCGACGACCTGGGCACCGGGGAGACCGGCACGGACTCGTGGGCGGACCGCGACACCGACACCCCGCCCGCCGCGTCGGCGCCGGTCCCGGCCCCGCGGCCGAGCCCGTCGGAGCGGCCCGAGTGGGGCCCGGTGTCGCGGCGGGAGGAGCCCGCCGACGACCGTGGCGACGTCTTCGACCTCGACGAGGAGGAGGACGAGGCCGGGTACGCGGCGCGCGACGGCGCCCCCGACCCCGTCGACACCGACGAGTCCATCGACACCGACGACGACGGGCCCACCTCGTACGCGGACATGGACGAGTTCGAGGACAACCACGACCTCGACGGCACGCAGTACCTCGACGACCCCGACGAGACGGTGCTGTTCACCCACGCCGACCCGGACGCCGAGACCCCGCCCGCCGGGATGCCGGTGGTCGACGGGGAGGGCGAGCGGGCCGGGCGCCCGGAGGCCGAGCGGGCGAGCGAGCCCGAGGCGCGGACCGAGGTGGCGCCGGCGCTCCGTGAGGAGCCGCGCCCCGGCGAAGCCGAGGGGCCCCGGGAGGCGCCGCCGCGCGAGGAACCGGTGGAGGCGCGCGAGGGCCGTCAGGGGGAGCCGGCGGAGGCGGCGCGCGAGGCCGAGGAACCGCGCGCGGTGGAGGCGGTGGAGCGGGAGGCTCCGGCACCGCCCGTCGGAGCGAACGCGGCCGCGCGGAGCGAGAAGGTCGACGCCCCGACCCTCGCCGAGGACGCCGACGCGGGCCTGCCTGCCGAGCCGGCCGATCCCGCTGGATCCACCGGTCCCGCCGGTCCCGCCGGATCCACCGAGCCCACTGAGCCCGCCGAGTCCGCGGAGCCCGTCGAGCCCGTCGCTTCCGGCGAGCCCACCAAGCCCACCGGACCCACCAAGCCCACCGAGCCCACCGAGCCCGCCGCTTCCGGCGAGCTCACCCCGCCTGCCGAATCCGCCGAGCGCACGAAGCCGACCGAGCCGGACGCTTCCGGCAGGCCCGCCGAGCCCGTCGGACCCGGCGAGCCCGTGAGGGAGCAGCCGGAGCCCGCGGAGAAGGAGGAGGCTCCGCGCGCCCCGGCGGCCACCCGCGTCCGCAACCTCTTCCGCGGATCGCGCCGCAGCGCCGCCCCGGCCGAACCGCCCGGCTCACCGTGGCTGCGCCGGTCCGAGCGCGAGGCAACCCGCAGGGACCCTGAGAACGCTGCCCAGGGCCGCCCCGAGGACGACGCCGAGGTCGGAGCCGACCGGCGCGAGTAGCGCCTACCGGGTCCGGACCGTGTACCGCCGCTCCGCGTAGGCGATGTCGTCCTTCCACAGCCGGGCGGCGGTCGCGCGGACCATCGGCCGCAGGACCCCGCCCACCTTCGCGACGTGCGCGAACCCGCTCCGGTCCGAGTACGCCACGACGGCCTCGATCACGGCGGTGCGCGGCGCCCCGTCGAGGCCGGGGCCGAGCGGCGTCGCGTGCGTCTCGACCACGCTGCCGGTGCCCTCGCCGTCGACGATCTCCATCGTGACCGTGCGCGGCTCGGGGCAGCTGAACGCGGCGTGCACCGGCACCCCGATCCGCCCGGCGACCCGGAAGCTGACCTCCACCAGGAACCGATCCTCGGCCTCGGAAACGCTGGGGGAGGGGGCGTCGAGCACCCGCAGCGACGCGAACGAGTACGGGTGGAACCAGGCGCCGTGCCACGGGTCGAGCCGGTTGGCGATCACGTCCTGCGGCTCGCACCGCCCGATCACGGTCGCGACGGCGGCGAACGACCCCTCGACCGGCGGCCGCGGGCCGAGCACGGGCGCCTCGGTGGGGCTCTCGCCGGGGGCCAGCAGGTCGTCGAGCCGGACCCAGGCCAGCACGCCGTCGTCGTGGGCGGGCAGCGGGGACCAGCCCGGCCGCCCGCCGGCGCCGAGGGCGAGCCCGTGCCACCGGCAGATCAGCTGCCCGTCGTGCACCGGGGCGTCGCAGAGCGCGGCGCCGAGGTGCGGGCAGGCGCCGGGCCCGACGTGCAGGGCTCCGGCCCCGTCGCGCCAGGCCACGAGCTCGCGACCGGCCACGGTCCGCCCGAACGCCTTGCCGGGGCGCACCTCCCGGCTGGCGGCCAGCACCACCCAGCCGCCCGACGGCCGCGCGGCGGCCCGCTCGGTCGCGGCGCGGATCAGCGCGGGGCTGGCACCGCGCCAGGACGGCTCCTGCTTTGCCCACGGGGGCGTGCGCAGCAGGCGGAGGGGGGTGACGGGGCGGCGCTTCGGCACGGGTCGAAGGCTAGCCAGGTCCGGCCGATCCGCGAGTCGAGCCTCCACGTCGTGTGTGGGGGGGGGGGGGGGTGGTGGCCCACCGCCCAACACACCGGAT
>NZ_JBEZDN010000194.1:0-5648 GCF_040648315.1 Pseudonocardia sp. NPDC049154 | reverse complement strand
CCGCCGAGCGCCTCCCCCGTGTGGTCTGGGCGTCCGTTCTTTCGGCCCCCCCCCGCCACTCACAGTGCTAGAGCCAGCCGTTCTTGCGGAAGTTGCGGTAGAGCAGCCCGCACGCCAGCACGATGATCATGATCACCAGCGGGTAGCCGAACTGCCAGTGCAGCTCGGGCATGTAGTCGAAGTTCATCCCGTAGATGCCGGCGACCATCGTGGGCACGGTGATCAGCGCGGCGTAGGCGGTGATCTTGCGCATGTCGGAGTTCTGCCGCATGGACACCTTGGCCAGCACGGCGTCGACCAGCGTGGTGAGGAGTTCGTTGAAGCCCGCGACGCGCTCGGCGACCCCGGACAGGTGGTCCTCGACATCCCGGAAGTAGCTGCGGACCTCGTGCGGGATGAGCGAGCTGTACCCCTCGGTGATCTTGTGCAGCGGCTTGAGCAGCGGGGTTACGGCGCGGCGCAGCTCGAGGATCTCGCGCTTCATCACGTAGATCTGCTCGGGGTCCATCGTGGTGCGCGGGGCGAAGACCTCGGCCTCGAGCTCGTCGATGTCGTCCTCGATCGCCTCGGTGACCTCGAGGTAGGTGTCGACGACGTGGTCGGCGATGGCGTGCAGCACCGCCGCCGGGCCGAGGGCGAGCTGCTCGGCGTCCTCCTCCAGCTTGCGCCGCACCGCGGCGAGGCCGGTGTGCTTGCCGTGCCGGACCGTGACCACGAAGTCCCGGCCGACGAAGGCCTGCACCTCGCCCGTCTCGACGATCTCGTTGCTGGTGGTCGGCTCGGCGTGCCCGACGTAGCTCACGGTCTTGAGCACCATGAACAGCGTGTCGTCGTAGCGCTCGAGCTTGGGCCGGTTGTGCGCGTGCACCGCGTCCTCGACGGCGAGCTCGTGCAGCCCGTAGGTCTCGGCGATCCCGGTGATCTGGTCCTCGGTGGGCTCGTGCAGCCCGATCCAGACGAAGCCCTCGCCGCGGTCGCGGACCTCGTCGATCGCCGCGTCGTGCGTCCAGCGGCCGGGCAGCCGCTCGCCGTCGACGTAGACGCCGCAGTCGACCACATAGGCCGAGACGGGGACGCGCAGCCGCGGCAGCACGCTGGTGTGGCCGTTGCGGCCCAGGCGGGCGCGCGAGCCGGCCGCCTTGATGGCGGGGCGGAGGGAGGACAGGGGCGGCACGGCGTACCTCCTGCGGCGGGAACGGGCGGGGACGCGGGGAAGGCACGTCTCGCCGGACGCCGCAGGGCGTGACTCAGCCCACGACGGGAGCGGCAGGGACGCGCTCGGTACTACTGCCTGGCGCCGGATCCATCGCGCGTCACCTCCTCCGCCACTCGTCGGCCCTCGTGCGTGACCGTGATCGCGCCCGCCTCTCAGGAAGCGGGCCACCGGCTAGATTACCCGGCCGTACGGATTGTCGGCGATGGAGGCGAGAACGTTGCAGTTCGGCCGTTACTACGAGGAGTTCGAGGTCGGGGCGGTGTACAAGCACTGGCCCGGGAAGACGGTCACCGAGTACGACGACCACCTCTTCTGCCTCCTGACGATGAACCACCACCCCCTCCACATGGACGCGCACTACGCGGAGGAGACGACGGACTTCAAGCGCAACGTCGTCGTCGGGAACTACATCTACTCGCTGCTGCTGGGCATGTCCGTGCCGGACGTGTCGGGCAAGGCGATCGCGAACCTCGAGGTCGAGTCGCTGAAGCACACCAAGCCGACCTTCCACGGCGACACGATCTACGGCGAGACCGAGGTCCTGGACAAGACCGAGTCGAAGTCGAAGGACGACCGCGGCGTGGTCTACGTGGAGACCCGCGGCTACAAGCAGGACGGCACCGTCGTGTGCACCTTCCGGCGCAAGGTGATGGTCCCCAAGCGCAGCTACGGCGACTCCCGCGGCGGCGAGCAGCCGGGCCGCCCGGTCCCGGCCTCCTGAGCCGGCCACCGAGTCGATCTGAGACGAACGGCACTCTCGTTCAGCAGGTGTGAACGAGGGTGCCGTTCGTACCCCTATCGGGGGAGCACCGCCCAGCCCGCGAGGGTCTCGGCGAGGCCGTCGACGAGGGGGAGCGCGGCGAACTCCGCGGCGTCGACCCAGCGGGCGTCGGCGGCGTCGTCGCCGGCGGCGAGCGTGCCCCCGACGAGCGTGCAGCGGTAGTCCGCGATCCGGTACGGCCCTACGAGAACGGTGCCGACGTGCGGCCCCGCCGAGATCGCCAACCCGGTCTCCTCCGCCATCTCGCGGACGAGCGCGGCGGCGTCGTCCTCACCCGGCTCGACGTGCCCGCCGGGGAGCGACCAGAGCCCCCGTCCGGGCTCCGTCCCCCGTTTGATCAGCAGTAACCTGCCGTCCGCGTCGTGCAGGATTGCCCCCACACAGGGGACGTGTCGGCTACCCTCGGTCATCGGTGGAAACGGTACGCTCCCCGCGTGGCCGTATCCTCACGCCGGGGATGTCGGTATTTTCTGATCTTGCCAGCTCCTCCTGCCGGAACGGTGGTCGTGTGAACGTCAAGAAGCTGACCGGGCTGATCGTCATCGCCCTGGTTGTGTTCTTCATCGTGACGAACCCCAGCGGCGCCTCGGGCGCCGTCAACGGCATCGGCAACTGGCTCTACGGCGTCGGCACGAACATCACGAGCTTCCTCTCCAGCCTGGCGCCCTGATGCTCGCCCCCCGGGAGATCGACGAGTACCTGCTCCCCACGGAGCGGCGGGTCATCCGGGTGCGGCAGCACTGGGCCGTCATGATCCCGCACATCACGCAGACCGGGCTGTTCCTGATCGCGATGATCGCGATCGACCGGCTGCTGCAGGGGCGGGTCGGCGAGCCCGGCGGGTTCGGCGAGGCGCTCGTCGACAACCTGACCTTCTACCTGGCGCTGGTCGCCGTGCTGCGCTTCGCGGTGAACTCGATCCTCTGGTGGATCGAACGCATCGTGATCACGGACAAGCGCGTGATGCTCGCGCAGGGCATCTTCACGCACAGCGTGGGCATGATGCCGCTGGGCAAGGTCACGGACCTGACCTTCGAGCGCAGCATCGGCGGCCGCATGCTCGGCTACGGCACGCTGATCGTGGAGTCCGCCGGTCAGATCCAGGCGCTGAACCGGATCGACTTCATGCCGCGGCCGGAGGAGATCTACGAGGCCCTCTCCGAGCTGGTGTTCGGTGAGAAGGGCAAGACCCGGGCCACCGGCATGCTCGCCCGCAACCGCTGGCGGCGCTGAGACCCGTCGCCGGGCCGGGACCTTCGTCCCTGTCCCGGCCCGCATCGGTCCCGTCCCGGACCGCCCCTGTGCCCTCGCGACGCCCCGCCGCGGCCGGGGAGGGTGATCACCGGACGTGAGCGCAGCCGGGATCGGAGGGCCGGATGACACCCGATCCCGCCCGGCGCCCCCTCGATCCGCGGCTGCTCCGCCACGCCGCGGCGGCCCGCCGGTTCGTGCTGGCCGGCCTCGCGATCGCCGTCGCGACCGCGTTCCTGGTGATGGTGCAGGCCCAGCTCCTGGCGACCGTCGTCGCCGACGGGTTCCTCGGCGGTGCCGGGCTCGCGGTGCTGCTGCCGCTGCTGGGGCTCGCCGCCCTGGCCGTCGTCGGACGGGCCGGGCTCGCCTGGGCGGGCGAGGTCGCGGCGTACCGGGCGTCGGCCGACGTCGTGCGGGAGCTGCGCAGCCGGGTCGTCGGGCACGTGCTCCGGCTCGGGCCCCGGCACCGCGCACTGCCCCCGGCCGGCGAGGTGGCCACCCTGACCTCCCGCGGGCTCGACGACCTCGAGGCGTACTTCGGCCGCTACCTGCCGGCCCTGCTGGTCGCGGCCGTGGTCCCGGTGGTCCTGGCGGTGCGCATCCTCACCGCCGACTGGCTGTCCGGGCTGCTCGTGGGGTTGACGGTGCCGCTGATCCCGCTGTTCGCGGTGCTCGTCGGGCTGCACACGCAGCGGTCGACCGCCCGCCGGTGGCGCACGCTCGCCGTGCTCGGGCACCATTTCCTCGATCTCGTCGCGGGGCTCGACGTGCTGGTCGCCTTCGGCCGCGCGGGGCACCAGGCCGGCCGGCTGCGCATGATGACCGAGGCCTACCGGCGGGCGACGATGCGCACCCTGCGCGTGGCGTTCCTGTCCGCGCTGGTCCTGGAGCTCGTCGCGACCCTGTCGGTGGCGCTGGTCGCGGTCTCGATCGGGCTCCGGCTGGTCGGCGGCTCGCTCGACCTCGCCACCGGGCTGCTCGTGCTGCTGCTCGCCCCCGAGGTCTACCTGCCGCTGCGCGCGGTCGGGGCGCGCTTCCACGACGCCGCCGCGGGCACCGCCGCCGCCTCCGCGGCGCTCGACGTGCTGGACACGCCGGTCCCACCCTCCGGTCCGGCCGTGGCGCCGGACCCCGCGACGCACGCCGTCGTGCTCGACGCGGTGCGGGTCGACGGGCGCGCCGCGCCGATTCTCGACGGGCTCGACCTGACCCTGCATCCCGGCGAGGTCGTCGGCGTGCGCGGGCCCAGCGGCTGCGGCAAGACGACCCTGGTCGAGCTGCTCGCCGGGCTGCGCACGCCGGACGCCGGCCGGGTCCTGGCCGGCGGGACCGACCTGACCGATGTCGACCCGGCCGGCTGGCGCCGCCGGGTCGCCTGGGTGCCGCAGCGACCCGTGCTGCTCGCAGGCACCGTCGCCGAGAACATCGCGCTCGCCGATCCGGACGCCAGGCCCGACGCCGTCGCCCGAGCCGCCGGGCTCGCCCGGCTCGACGTCCCGCCGGACACCCCGGTCGGGGAGGACGGCGCCGGCCTGTCCACGGGCCAGCGGCGCCGGGTCGCCCTGGCGCGCGCCGTGCTCGCCGACCGCCCGCTGCTGCTCCTCGACGAACCGACCGAAGGTGTCGACGCGGCCACGGAGGCGGCGATCGGCGACGGCCTCGCGGAGATCGCCGAGGGACGGACCGTGGTGCTGGTCAGCCACCGGCCCGAGCTGCTGGCCCGGTGCGACCGGATCGTCACGCTCGCGCCCACGCGCGTCGTGGGGGAGCAGGTCACGGAGACCCCGTCCGCTCCGTCCGCTCCGTCCGCTCCGTCCGCTCCGTCCGCGGAGCCGACCCCGGCCGACGACGCGCCCCGGCCGGGCCCACCCGTGCCGCTGCGGTCCGTCGCGCGCGGGCAGCGGGGCCGGCTGGTCGTGGCCGCGCTGCTCGGCGCCGCGGCGCTCGGCTCGGGCGTCGCGCTGACCGCCACGTCGGCCTGGCTCATCTCGGCCGCGGCCCTGCAGCCGCCGGTGCTGACGCTGATGGTCGCGATCGTGGGCGTGCGCGCGTTCGGCCTCGGCAAGGGCGTGTTCCGGTACGCCGAGCGGCTCGTGTCGCACGACGCCGCGCTCCGGGTGGGCAGCGCGCTGCGCGTCCGGGTCTGGGCCGACCTCGTCCGGCTCGGCCCGGCCGCGACCGCGCGGCACCGCCGCGGCGACCTGCTGACCCGGCTCGTCGCCGACACCGACGCGCCGCAGGACCTGCTCGTCCGGGTGCTGCTGCCGGCCACCGCCGCCGCGCTCGTGGGCGGGGCCGCGGTGGTGGGCTTCGCGCTGCTGCTCCCGCCCGCCGGGGCCGTGCTGGCGGCGGGGCTGCTCGTCGCCGGGGTCGGCGCGCCCGCGCTCGCCGCGACCGCCG
>NZ_JBEZDN010000193.1:0-10414 GCF_040648315.1 Pseudonocardia sp. NPDC049154 | reverse complement strand
CAGTCTTGTAGACGCGACCGGTGCCGAACAGACCGACCAGCTCGGTGGCGACGCGGTCCGGGGTGAGCAGCACGCCGGAGCGGACGAGGGCCCGCACCCGCGTGGACCGGCCCACCACCGACCCAGATCGACCCGACCCAGATCCAGGAGCGGAACGAGAATGACTGCCACCCAGACCGGCCTGCTGGCGGGTCTCCTGCTCGGCTTGGCCGCCGCCTTCGGCGGGTTCGTCGCCTTCGTCATCGTGCTGGTCCTCGGCGCGATCGGGCTCGCGGTCGGCCGGTTCCTCGACGGCGAGCTCGACCTGTCCGGCGTCTTCGGCCGGGCCCGCGACAAGTGAGCGCCCCGACCGCGGCCCGCCCGGTCCCGTTCCCCGTCCCGGCCCAGGGGAGCCGGGCCCCGGCCGCCGTCGCGCTGCCCGGCTGGGCACCCGACGCGGACGAGCGCGGGTACCTGGACATCGCGCCCGCCGTGCTGCGCACGATCGTCGAGTACGCGACCGACCTGGTCCCGGGCACCCTGCACCGCGAGCGCCGGGTGGCCGGCGTCGAGGTCGGCGACGCCGGCCCGCGGGCGCGGATCAGCGCGACCGGCAACGCCGTCGACGTCCGGCTCGAGCTGGCCTGCGCCTATCCCGCCCCGGTCCGCGACACCGTGGCGGCGGTGCGCGCCAAGATCGCCGACGAGCTCGAGCGGATCTCCGGGTACCGGGTCCGCTCGCTCGCCGTCACCGTCTCCGGCCTGCGCGAGCCGACCCGGCCCGCGCAGCCCCGGATCCGATAGAGGAGGTCCGCGTGCGCGTGCTGCTCCGCACGCTGTCCCCGCTGCTGGGCCTGGCCCTGGCGGCGGCCGGCGTGCTCCTCGTCGTCGAGGTCGTCGCCGCCTGGGTCCGGCCCGCCACCGGCGGGCTCCTGGTGCCCTGGTCCACCTGGCAGGCCGCGCTCACCGAGCTGACCTGGTCGGATCGGCCCGTGATCATCGTCTCGATCTGCGTGGCCGTCCTGGGACTGCTGCTCCTGCTGGTCGCCCTGCTGGCCCGCCGGCACGACGTCCCGCTCACCGCCCCGACCCCGGAGATGACCGTGGCGACCTCGCCGCGCGTGCTCGCCCGGCTCGTCGGGCGGACCGTCCGCGAGTCCGACGATGTCGCGGCGGCCACCGTGAGCGCCTCGGCCCGCAGGATCGTGGTCCGGGCGGAGGGCTGGCCCGACGCCGGCGGCGGGTACGGCGAGCTGACCGCGACCGTCCGCGGCCGGGTCTCGACCCTGCTCGACGAGCTGCCCCTCGCCCGGCGGCCGCGGGTCGTCGTGTCCACCCGCGGCCGGAAGGAGCCCCGATGAGCACCCCGACCGACGTGCCGGCCGGCGACGGCCCGGGCACGGATACGGCCGCACCGCCGCGGCGCGTGCTGCGCGGCTCCCGGAAGGCCGTGGCCCGCTCGGCCGTCGTCGACCGGGTGTGGCTCGCGCTGCTCGGGTTCGTGCTGCTCGCCGCCGGCACCCTCGCGGCCCTGCTCGGCTTCGGCGTGTTCGGCGTCGGCCGCGCCGCCCGGCCGCTGCTGGACCCGCTGATCGTCGACGCCCTCCGCGCGCAGCCGCAGCTGTGGCGCTGGGTCGCGATCGCGGTCGGTGTCGTGCTCGTGGTGCTCGGGCTGTGGTGGGCCGTGCGGTCCCTGCGCCCGGAACGCCGTCCCGACCTGCTGCTCGAGGAGAACCCGGACACCTCGCTCCTGGTCACGGCCGGGGCGCTCGCCGAGGCCGTCACCGACCGCGCGGGCGCGCTGCCCGGCGTCGGCAAGGCGCGGGCCCGGATGGTCGGTTCGTCCGGCACACCGGCGCTGCGGCTGACGGTGTGGGTCACCGACGAGGCCGACGTCGCCGAGGTGTGCCGCCGGCTGGAGAACGAGGTCGTCGCCGAGGCCCGGCGGTCGCTCGGTCTCGCGCACCTGCCGGTCGCCGTCCGGCTGGAGCTCGACTCGGTCACGCACGCTCCCCGCGTCGCCTGACCGCTGGTTAGCCTCGACGCATGACGCGCAGCACCGATCCGGTCCTGTCCGGCCGCACCGCCCTGGTCACCGGCGCGGCGAGCGGGATCGGGGCGGCGATGGCCCGCCGGCTCGCCGCGGACGGGGCGCGGGTCTACGCCGTCGACCTCTCCGCCGACGCGGTCAAGGCGCTGGCCGCCGAGGTCGACGGGATCGAGGCCCTGCGCTGCGACCTCACCGACCTCGCGGCCGTCGACGCCCTGCCCGGGGACGTCGACGTCCTGGTCAACAACGCCGGCCGGCAGCACGTCTCCCCCATCGAGGACTTCGACCCGGAGCTGTTCCACCAGATCCTCACGATCATGCTGGAGGCGCCGTTCCGGCTGGTCCGGCGCGTGCTCCCGCACATGTACGGGCGGGAGTGGGGCCGGATCGTCAACATCTCCAGCGCGCACGGGCTGCGCGCCTCGCCCTACAAGTCGGCCTACGTGGCCGCCAAGCACGGGCTGGAGGGGCTGTCGAAGGTCACGGCGCTGGAGGGGGCGCCCCACGGCGTGACCAGCAACTGCGTCAACCCCGCGTACGTCCGGACGCCGCTGGTGGAGAAGCAGATCGCCGACCAGGCCCGCCACCACGGCCTCGACGAGGACGAGGTCGTCGAGAAGATCATGCTGACGCCCGTCGCGGTGAAGCGGCTGATCGAGCCGGAGGAGGTCGCCGAGTTCGCGAGCGTGCTGTGGGGCCCCGCCTCGGCCTCCATCTCGGGTGTCTCGCTCGTCCAGGACGGTGGCTGGACCGCCCACTAACCCCCCGTTCACCGGTGGGCGGGCAGACTGGGAGCGTGGGGGCTCGTGCACGCGTGGTGATCGTCGTGTTCCTGGGCGTCCTCGTGCTGGCCGCGTGCTCGGTCGGGCCCTCGCAGCGCCCGCCGGTCGCGGTGCGCGGCGAGACCACCACCGGACCGCCGCCGACCACCGCGGCCGGTCCGGCCGACCCGGACGCTCTGCCCACGCCCCAGGACCAGGACCCGCTCGTCGACTACGCGGACTGCACCGCGGACACGGTCGAGGCGGTGGCCGCGGCCGGGTTCCCGGTCCCGCCCGGCCGCGCACTCTCCGCGAGCTGCGGCGAGCTCTCCGTCTCCACCGACCCGGCCCACCCCGCCGCCGGTGCGTCGCGGCTCGGCGTGCTGCGCGTCGGGGCCGCCGACGCCCCGCGCACCCGCCCGGCGCTCGTCGTCGTGGGGGACAGTGCGGGCGGCGGCTCGGCGCGCTCCGCCGGGCGCCTGGCCGCCCTGGTCTCCGACGCCGTGCTGGCGCAGTACCAGCTCGTCGGGCTGGACCGGCGCGGGACCGGCAGCGACCTCCTCGACTGCGCCCCGCCCGAGGCCCGCGCGGCGATCACCGACACCCCTCCGGTCGGCGGCGCGGGCGACCTCGGCCCGCTGCTCGAGCAGGCGCGCTCGGTGGTGCAGGACTGCTACCTGCTGCTCGACGACACGATCAGCTCGTACCGCACCGCGTCCACCGCCGCAGACCTCGAGCAGCTGCGGACCGCGCTGCGGGTCGACCGGCTCGACGTGGTCGGGATCGGCGACGGGGCCAGCGCGGTCGCGGCGTGGGCGGCGGCGCACCCGCGGTCGGTCGGCCGCGTGGTGCTGGACTCCCCCGTCGACCTGGTGTCCGACGAGCCGGAGCGCAGCGAGGCCCGGGCCGGCGCGGCCGAGGCGACCTTCGACGCCTTCGCCGCCGCGTGCGTGGCCCGGGGCGGCTGCCCGCTCGGGTCGGACCCGCGGGCCGTGGTCGCCGGCGTCGTCAGCGGGCTGGGCACGCGCCCGCTCGCCTCGGCCGACGGCGACCGGCTCACCGCGGGCGGCGCGCTCGCCGCCCTGCGCACGGGCCTCGGCGAACCCGCCCGCTGGCCGGCGCTCGCGGCCGGGCTGGCCGCGGCCGGCTCCGGCGACCCCACCGGCCTGATCGCCTTCCTCGCCCCGGTCCTCGGTGCGGGCGGGACGTTCGACGACGAGCTGGCCACCGCCTGCAACGACACCACCCGCCGGCTCGCCCCGCCCGAGGTCGCCGAGCTCGCCGACCGCTGGTCGCGGCAGTACCCGCTCTTCGGCGCCGCGGCGGGGCAACGGCTGTTGGCATGCGGGCCCTGGCCGGCGTCGACGGGCGCGCCGACCCTCACCGCGCTGCCCGCGGACACCCCGCCGGTCCTCGTGCTGGGCACCGCGGCCGACCCGCGCGCCCCCCAGGACGGCTCCCGCCGGGTGGCGCAGCTGCTCGGCCGCAGCTCCTTCGTCGGCTGGCAGGGGGCCGGGCAGGGGGCCTACCCGCGCAGCGCCTGCGTGACCGCCCTGGTCGAGCAGGTGCTCGTCGCGGGGTCGATCCCCCGCGACGGCACCGTCTGCCCCGCCTGACCCTCAGGACGTGTCGGGCCCGATGAAGCCCTTCTCGATCATCCAGTCTCGGGCGACGATGCCCGGGTCCTCGCCGTCGACGTCGACCTTCTTGCCGAGCTCGATCATCTCGTCGTTGTTCAGCGCCATCGCGACGGGCTGCATGACCTGCTCGATCTCCGGGTGCTGCCGGTAGGTCTCCTCCCGGAGCACGACGCAGATGTTGTACTGCGGGAAGAACTTCTTGTCGTCCTCGAGCACCCGCAGGTTGAGCCCGGCGATCCGGCCGTCCGTCGTGAAGATCTCGCCGAAGTTGCAGGTCCCGTTGGCGATGCCGGCGTAGATCGCGCCGGTGCCGAAGGTCTTCACCTCGCTGGGCTCGAACCCGTAGGTCGCCTGCACACCCGGCATCCCGTCCTGGCGGCTGGCGAACTCCGTCTCCACGCAGAACACGCCCTGGTCCGGGTTCTGCTTGAGGAACTCCGTCATGTCGGAGGTCGTGCGCAGGTTGTGCTGCTGCGCGTAGGCCTCGGTCACGCCGAACGCGTAGGTGTTGTTCAGCTTGGAGTACGGCAGCCAGCGCAGCCCGTTCTGCTGCAGGTCCTCGTCCCGCACGGCCTCGTACTGCTTCTGCTCGTCGGGGATGGGGTCGGTGTGGCCGAGGTAGTTGATCCACCCCGTACCCGTGTACTCCCAGGTCAGGTCGATGTCCCCGGTCTTCAGCGCGAGCCGGGAGTTCGACGAGCCCTGGATGTTGGTGAGGTCGCGGACGTCGGCGCCGGCCGCCGCGAGCGCGAGCTCGGCCATGTAGCCGACGAGGATCTGCTCGGTGAAGTCCTTCGAGCCGACCGTGATCGTCACGCCCTCGAGGGCGGGCACCGGCTTGATGGACCCGGGCGTGACGGTGAACGGGACGGCGGTGTTCGTGGACAGCCCGCAGCCCGCCAGCAGCGCCACCGCACCGAGCGCCGCCACCGCGGCGCCGAACCGCCTGAACCGCCGCATCACTCCGCTCCCTTCGGCGCCAGCCACCGCTCCGCCATGCCACCGAGCCAGTCGACGAGCAGGGCCAGCCCGATCGCCAGGACCGCGCCCACGTACATCACGGAGTTGAGCTGCAGCTTGTAGCCGGTGTCGATCAGCTCGCCCAGCCCGCCGCCGTTGACGAAGAACGCCAGGGTGGCCGTGCCGACCGCGAGCACCAGCGCGGTGCGCAGCCCGGCGAGGATCAACGGCACCGCCAGCGGCAGCTCGACGCGCATCAGCACGCCGCCCGCGGACATCCCGATGCCCCGCCCGGCGTCGATCAGCGAGCGGTCGACCTGCTGGATGCCGACCATCGTGTTCCGCAGCACCGGCAGCAGCGCGTAGAAGATCAGCGGGATCGACACGGCCCACAGGCCCTCGATGCCCGACCACAGGAAGAACAGCACGATCACGCCCAGCGCGGGCGCGGCCTGCCCGATGTTGGCTATCGCCAGGAACACGGGCGCGAGCCACTTCAGCGTGGGCCGCGTGAGCGCGATGCCCAGCGGCACCGCGATGGCCACCACGAGCAGGCTGACCACGATCGTGATCAGGATGTGCTGCCCGAGCAGGCTGAGGATCGTGGGGAGGTTCAGCGTCTCCCGCTCGTTGGCGTTGAGGTCGCTCGTCAGCGCCCACACGACGACGGCCACCACGATCACGACGACGGCGATCGGCTGGAAGAACAGCCGGAACCGTTCCGACCGCGAGGTGACGCTGGGCCTGCGCTCGACGGCGCTGGTCTTGCTGACGCCGGGGAAGCCCTCCGCGATGGCGGTCATCCGGCCTCACCCACCCCGTGCTCCTCGCGGACGCCCGCGAGCACGTCGGTGACCGTCGTGATGTCGATGGTGCCGACGACCTCGCCGCGCGAGCCCGTGACCACCGCCCGGCCGCCCTCCGTGAGGATCGCCTCCAGCGCGTCCTGCAGCGTGGACAGGGTGGTCACCGAGTCCCCCACGGGCTTGCCCGCCTGCTGCAGCGAGCTGCACCCGGCGAGCTCCCGCACGTGCACCCAGCGCGTCGGGCGGTGGCGGTCGTCGACGACCAGGGCGTAGGTGCGCCCGGCCTTCGTGAGTCGGTCCGCCACGGTGGCCGGGTGCTCGTCCTCGCTCACGGTGAGCACCTCGTCGGTGCTGTACTGCACGTCCCGCACCCGCATCAGCGTGAGCTGCTTGAGCGAGGCACCGGCGCCGACGAACCCGGCGACGGTGTCGTTGGCCGGGTTGGCGAGGATCGCGTCCGGGGTGTCGTACTGCTGGATGGTCGAGCGGTCCCCCAGCACGGCGATCTTGTCCCCGAGCTTCACGGCCTCGTCGAAGTCGTGGGTCACGAACACGATCGTCTTGCCCAGCTCGGACTGCAGCCGCATGAGCTCGTCCTGCAGGTTGCCGCGGGTGATCGGGTCGACGGCGCCGAACGGCTCGTCCATCAGCAGCACGGGCGGGTCGGCGGCGAGCGCACGTGCCACTCCGACACGCTGCTGCTGGCCACCCGAGAGCTGGCGCGGCAGCCGGTGGGCGAACGTGCCCGGGTCGAGCCCGACGAGGTCCATCATCTCCTCGACGCGGGCGGCGATGCGCTTCTTGTCCCACTTGAGCAGGCCGGGGACCACGGAGATGTTCTGCGCCACCGTGTAGTGCGGGAACAGGCCCGCCTGCTGGATGGCGTAGCCGATGGTGCGGCGCAGCTGGTCGGGGTCGATGTGCAGCGCGTCCCGGCCGCCGATCGTGATCGTGCCCGAGGTCGGCTCGACCATCCGGTTGATCATCCGCATCGTGGTGGTCTTGCCGCAGCCGGAGGGGCCGACGAACACGACGACCTTCCCGGCCGGGATGGTCATGGTGAACTCCTCGACCGCGGGGGCCGCCGTGTTCGGGTAGCGCTTGGTGACCCGGTCCAGCCTGATCTCGGCGCCGGAGACGCCCCGGGTGTCGCTGCTGGTCACATCGGTGGTCGGCGACGTCGTCATCTCAGTCACGCACACCCTTCGAGACGGTGAGACGGGCGATCAGGACGAAGACCCCGTCGAGGAGGAGGGCCAGGATCACGACGCCGAGCGTGCCGGCGAGCGCCTGGTTCAGGGAGTTGGCCGAGCCCGCGCGGGTGAGCCCGGAGAAGACCTCGGAGCCCAGCCCGAAGCCCTTGGCGTAGGCCGCGATCACCGCGATGCCCATGAGCATCTGGGCCGAGACCCGCATACCGGTGAGGATCGCGGGCCACGCCATCCGCAGTTCGACGCGGGTGAGCACCCCCGCGCGGCTCATCCCGATGCCCTTGGCGGCGTCGGAGACCGCGGGGTCCACACCGGCCAGTCCGACGATCGTGTTCCGCACGATCGGGAGCAGGCCGTAGAGCGTCAGAGCGATCACGCTCGGCGTCACGCCCAGGCCGACGATCGGGATCAGGAGGCCGAGCAGCGCGAACGACGGGATCGTGAGGACCGTGCTGGACAGTGCGGTGGCGACCGCGGAGCCGGCCGGGCTGCGGTAGACCGCGATCCCCACCCCCACGCCGATGATCGCCGCCAGGATCGTGCACTGCACGACCCCGCTCAGGTGGAGCAGCGCCTGGAGCGACAGCCGGTCCCATCTCTCGGTGACGTACTGCCAGAGGTTCACCGTCGCCCTCCTCTCGTCACGTCCGAGAACGTTCACCCGGAGCGGGTTCTCGTTCGAGTGTGCGAGGGAACTTACGACGAGGAAGACGGTCTTGCCCGATGGAACGACGCCCGTGGGTCGCGGTGCGTCCCCCGTGTGGCAACTGCGCTGCCCCGGACGACCCAGTACGGCGCCACCGTCGTCAACAGTGATGAAACCGGCCGCCGGGCGACACGTTCTGGGCCGGACGCGCGACGAGCGGGGTGGACACAGAACAACCGGACTTCTCCTCGGGGGTAGAAGCCAGCATGACCGCGATCCTCCCGGACCGCCCCGCCACCGCTCCGTACGTCTCCGTGCCGGCGCCGGCCACGCCGGCCTCGGCCCGGGTGGCCGGCGTCGTCGACACCGCCTGTCGCTGCGGGCACGGCTCCACGGCCCACGAGCACTACCGTCGCGGCACCGAGTGCGTGACCTGCGACTGCCCGCGCTTCCGCCGCGCCGCCGGCATCCGGCTCTTCCGCCGCTGACCCGCGCGCGGCCCGCGGGTCACGAGGGCGGCCCGGCCTCCTCGTCCTGCTGCGCGCCGCCGCCCCGGTCGTCCCGGTCGTCCCGGTCCGTCTGGTCCGCCTGGTCGCCCTGATCGTTCTCGACGTCCTCGGTCCCGTCGGGCGGCAGGGGCGCGAGGGTGGGCGGCTCGGCCCCGTCCTCGGACTCGGCGAACGTCTCGACCTCGCCCGCCGGCTCGGCGCCCCCGTCCCGGTCGCTCGTACCGAGCACGATCGCGACGCTCAGGCCGAACAGGGCGACCACCAGCCCGATCGCCGCCACCCGCGCCGGATCCGGCCGCCGGGTCGGCTTCGTGGCAGGCGCACCGTGCGCGCGACGCCGGCCTCCGACGGCCCGCCGCGCCGCACTCGCGGGGACCGACACGAGCGTCTCGAGCGGGCCGCGGCCGAACGTCCGCCGCCAGGCCACCGCCGCTGCGAGCGCCCCCAGGATCATTGCGACGAGCAGCACGACCGGCTCGTCCGACAGGATCCCGCTCGCGAGCAGCACCAGGTGCGCGCAGTACAGCGTCAGCGAGAGCTCGCCGGCCGCGGCGAGCGGTGACAGCAGGCGCCGCACGGCGTCGACGCGGGTCAGCAGCAGGAGCGCGCCCAGCAGCGCCATCGCGCAGCCCAGGGTGTGCGCCAGGTCGACGGGCGTGTGCCCGTGCGGCGTGGGCAGGGCGAGGTACCACCACGTCGGCATGGGGTAGGCCTCCCACAGCAGCCGCTGCGCGACCTCCGCCGAGGACGCGTCGCCGGCGGGAACCATCGCCGTCAGCTCCGCGAGCCCGCCGAGCGGGTACAGCAGGATCCACGACACGATCCGCGAGCCGGCCGCGAGCACCAGGCCTCCCCCGACCAGGCCCCAGCCCACCCGCCGCGACGACAGGTCGAGCCGGCCGATCGCGAACCCGGCCGCGAGGTAACCGACGTAGACGATCGCCGGGTACTCGCCCGTCACGAACAGCTGCAGCAGGAGCCCGCCCGGGTCCTGGAGCAGCGTGAGGAGCGTGGGATCGGTCGCCGCGCGCGGTAGCCCGGCCATCGCCACCAGCGCGACCGGGCCGAGCAGGAACGCCACGACCGTGACGGCGACCAGTGCGCGCGGGCCCAGCCACAGCAGGGGTACGGCGAGCAGGAAGAAGACGCCGTAGAAGGGCAGGATCCCGTCCACCCCGTTCAGCGGGGCGAGGAAGCCGAAGAACAGGCCGAGCAGGCCGATCAGCACCGCGCGCACGACGAGCCCGGCCGCGGCCGCCCCGCGCCCGCCGACCCGGCTGCCGGCCAGGAACGCCACACTCACGCCGGCGACCAGCACGAAGGTCGACACCGCCCGGCCCGCCGCGATCACGGTCGCCGCCGTCGGTGAGCCGTCCTGGCCGAACACGGGGAAGACGTGGGTGGCGAACATGCCCAGGAGCGCCACGCCGCGCGCGGCGTCGACCCCGACCACACGCCCGTCGGGCCGCGTCCGCGGTACCCGGATCGGCACGGTGGGGGCATCGGCAGCGAGCGGGACGGTGGGTGCACCGGCCCACGACGGACCGGCACGGACGGCGGACATCGACACGGCTTTCCTCCCCGACGATCTGCGCGCACCACACGGCGCGCGCCTCGGGACCGAGCCTGCCGACGCACGCCCGCACAGTCGTTAGGGCGAACCCCCGGCCTGGCGGGTGTCCACCCCCCGCACCCGACCACCCGGTGAACGGCGCTCTCGTTCATTCCTGGTGAGCGAGAGCGCCGTTCGCTCACCTGATCCGAGAACGCAGAAAGGCCCCGGAACCGAAGCTCCGGGGCCTTCCTGAAAGGTTTGATGTCGGCGGCGACCTACTCTCCCACACCCTGGCGA
>NZ_JBEZDN010000192.1:0-10437 GCF_040648315.1 Pseudonocardia sp. NPDC049154 | reverse complement strand
GGAATGCGGGTCGGCGGTTGCGGAACGACTAGAACCATCCCCGGCGGGATTGACACAAGCCGCACCGCGTGACCATTCCGTCAACACTTCCTCACTCGCGGGGTTACCGACGAGTATGTGAGACTGCCGCCATGCAGCGCGACATCTTCGACGCCGAACACGACGCGTTCCGCGACCTCGTCCGCACCTTCCTGGAGAAGGAGGTCGTCCCGCACCACGCGCAGTGGGAGTCCGACGGACAGGTCGACCGCGACATCTGGCTCTCCGCCGGCAAGGCCGGCCTGCTCGGCACCGACGTCCCCGAGGAGTTCGGCGGCGGCGGCACCCCCGACTTCCGCTACAACGCCGTGGCCCTCGAGGAGATCACCGCCGCCGGCACCAGCGGCCTGGGCTTCCCGCTGCACAACGACGTCGTCGCGCCCTACCTGCTGCGGCTCGCGAACGACGAGCAGAAGCAGCGCTGGCTCCCCGGCTTCTGCTCCGGCGAGATCATCACGGCCATCGGCATGACCGAGCCCGGCACCGGCTCGGACCTGCAGGGCATCGCCACCCACGCCAAGAAGGACGGCGAGGACTGGATCCTCAACGGCGCCAAGACCTTCATCACCAACGGCATCCTCGCCGACCTGGTGATCGTGGTGGCCAAGACCGACCCCGAGGCCGGGGCCCGTGGCTTCTCGCTGCTCTGCGTGGAGCGCGGCATGCCGGGCTTCGAGCGCGGCCGTCGGCTGGAGAAGGTCGGGATGAAGGCGCAGGACACGGCGGAGCTGAGCTTCACCGACGTCCGCGTGCCGGCCGCCAACGTCCTCGGCGAGGTGGGGCAGGGCTTCATCTACCTGATGCAGAACCTGGCCCAGGAGCGGCTGTCCATCGCCGTCGGTGCGGTGGCCGGCGCGGCGGCGGCGCTGAAGATGACGCTGGAGTACACGAAGGAGCGCAAGGCCTTCGGCCGCCCGGTCGCGACGTTCCAGAACACCCGCTTCGAGCTCGCCGAGATGGACACCGAGATCGACGTGACCCAGACCTACGTCGACCGGTGCCTCTCCGAGCACGTGGCCGGCAACCTCTCGGTCGCCGACGCCGCCAAGGCCAAGTGGTGGGCCACCGACCTGCAGAAGCGCGTGGTCGACCGGTGCCTGCAGTTGCACGGCGGCTACGGCTACATGATGGAGTACCCCATCGCGAAGGCCTTCGTCGACTCGCGCGTGCAGTCCATCTACGGCGGCACGAACGAGATCATGAAGGAGATCATCGGGCGGGCCCTGATCGGCTGAACCCGCGGGGACGGGGCCGACGTCAGGACGTCGCCGGTCGGCCCCGCGCGGGATGAGACGCGGGTGAACGGGTAGAAAACCCCCCATGGCCTTCCGGTTGACGCCGCAGGAGCGCGGCTTCTACCCGCTCTTCACCCGCGCCGCGGAGAACATCGCGGTCGCGGCGGACGAGCTCGCCGCGCTGGTGGAGGCACCGGCGCCCGAGCGCGCCGCGATCGCGAAGCGGGTGAAGGACGCCGAGAACGCGGGTGACGAGGTCACCCACGAGATCATGGTCAAGCTGAACTCGGTGTTCGTCACCCCGTTCGACCGCGAGGACATCTACCGGCTCGCCTCCTCCCTCGACGACGTCGTCGACGCCATCGAGGAGGCGGCGGACCGGATCGTGCTCTACCGGCTGGAGCGGCTCCCCGCGGGCATCGCGATGCAGGTCGACGTCCTGCGCCGGGCCGCGGCCGCCACCGCCGAGGCGATGCCGCGGCTGGAGAAGATGGCCCAGCTGCAGGACTTCTGGATCCACGTCAACTCCCTCGAGGACGAGGCCGACGAGGCCTACCACGCCGTGCTGGCCGGCCTCCTGTCCCCGGACGAGGCGATCACCGACCCGGCCGCGGTGCTCGAGGTGATCAAGCTCAAGGAGGTCGTGGACACCCTCGAGGAGGCCGCGGACGCCTTCGAGACGGTCGCCAACACCGTCGAGAGCATCGCGGTCAAGGAAGCCTGATGCTCCTCGCGGCGGTGATCGTCGTCATCGTGGTCGCGGTGGCGTTCGACTACACCAACGGCTTCCACGACGCCGCCAACGCCATCGCGACCTCGGTGGCCACCCGGGCCCTGTCCCCGCGGGTGGCGCTGCTGATGGCGGCCGTGATGAATCTGATCGGCGCCTTCCTCGGCACCGAGGTCGCGTCCACGGTGGGCAGCGGGATCATCGAGGCACCCCAGGGGCTGCCCGGTCTCGCGGTGGTGCTCGCCGCGCTGATCGGCGCGATCGTCTGGAACCTCGTCACGTGGTGGTTCGGCCTCCCCAGCTCGTCCTCGCACGCGCTGATCGGCGGGCTGGTGGGCGCGGCACTGGCCTCCGCGGGCCAGGTGAAGTGGGCCGGGGTCGTCGAGAAGGTCGTGATCCCGATGATCCTCTCGCCGGTCGTCGGGTTCGTGCTGGCCGGGCTCGTGATGATCGCGATCCTCTGGCTGTTCAAGGACACCCGGCCGATGCGGACCACGCGCGGCTTCCGGGTCGCGCAGACCGTCTCCGCGGCGGCGATGGCGCTGGGCCACGGGCTGCAGGACGCGCAGAAGACGATGGGCGTGATCGTGCTGGCCCTCGTCGTCGGCGGGTTCCACCAGGGCACCGAGGTGCCGTGGTGGGTAGTGCTGGTCTCCGCCGGCGCGCTGTCGCTGGGCACCTACGCCGGCGGCTGGCGCATCATGCGCACCCTCGGCCGCCGGATCATCGACCTGGACCCGCCGCGCGGGTTCGCGGCGGAGCTCACGGCCTCGTCGGTGCTCTACACCACGGCGTTCGTGTTCGCCGCGCCCATCTCCACCACCCAGACGATCACGTCGTCGATCCTGGGCGTCGGCGCCACCAAGCGGCTGTCGGCGGTGCGGTGGACGGTGGCCGGCAACATCGCGGTGGCGTGGGTGGTCACGCTCCCGGCGGCCGCCTTCTGCGCCGCCGTGGTGTACTGGCTGCTCCACATCATCTTCGTGCACTGAAATCTTCGTGCACCGACCTCGGGCCGTCGACCGGCGTCAGCCGAGCCCGGTCGCGGCCTTGAGCCGGGCCCGCTCGGCCTCGAGGTCGTAGTCCGGCGGCGGGAACTGCGGGGCCAGGTCGTCGAGGGTCTCGGCCAGCAGCGTGGCGACGGCCCAGTTCCGGTACCACTTGCGGTCCGACGGCACGACGTACCAGGGCGCCACGTCCGAGTCGCAGCGCTCGAGCGCCACGGCGTAGGCCTCCTGGTAGGCCGGCCACTTCTCGCGGGCGTCGAGGTCGCCCGGGTTGTACTTCCAGCGCTTCTGCGGGTCGTCGAGCCGAGCGAGCAGCCGCTCCGCCTGCTCCTCCGGCGAGATGTGCAACATGCACTTGAGGATCGTGACGCCCTGGTCGGCCAGCTCCCGCTCGAAGTCGGCGATCGCCTCGTAGCGGGCCTGCCAGACCTCCTCGGGCACGAGCCCGTCCACCCGGGCGACCAGCACGTCCTCGTAGTGCGAGCGGTCGAAGACGCCGATCCGCCCCGGCACCGGGACCTGCCGGCGGATCCGCCACAGGAAGTCGTGCGCGAGCTCCTCCTCGGTGGGGCGTTTGAACGAGGCGATGTGCACGCCCTGCGGGTTCACCATCCCGAGGACGTGCCGGATCGTCCCGCCCTTGCCCGAGGTGTCCATGCCCTGCAGGACGAGCAGGACCGCGCGCCGGCCGTCCGCCGTGCCCTCGGCGTACAGGGCCTCCTGGCGGGAGTCGAGCCGCGCGCCCAGGTCCTCCATCTCGAGCGCCGCGTCGGCCTTGTCGTGCGGGCCGATCGGGCGGCCGCGGGGGTCGAGCGCCGCCAGGTCGACGGGTCCGGACGGCACCCGGAAGGTCTCGCGCGCGGTCGCCATGGCGGCACCCTACGGCTTCCGGGCGGTACGGGCGCCGGGCGGCGCGATCACTCCCCGGCGGCCCGGCGCGGGGGCTCGGCCCCGAACGCGAGGTCGCGCCGGTCCATCGAGCCGACCACCACCTCGCGCAGCGCCTCCAGCACGCCGAGCGGGGCGGCGTCGGCCAGCGCGTAGAAGACGACCGATCCCTCACGGCGCACCGTCACGAGGTCCGCGTGCCGCAGCACGGCGAGATGGGAGGACAGGGTCGACGCGATCGCGCCGGTCCGGCCGCGCAGGTCCGCGACCGACCGCTCCCCCTCGGCCAGCAGCTGCAGGATCCAGATGCGGTCGGGGTGCGCCATCGCCTTGGCCACGTCGGCGAGGACCTGCCTCGAGTGCGCCGATCCCCGGTGCAGCTCCGGCGTCGGTTCGACCTGCGGGATCACCCTGGTACCTCTCCTCTTCGGACGGCCGGCACCGCCTCCGGCTCCCCGTGCCCCGGACACCCGGGACGGGTGAACGGTGCCGCAGGGTTCCCCTCCGGTCACGGAGGGAAACCGCCGTGTATAACGACCGATACGCCCCGGAATGTCGCACGGACACGGGGGAGCCGTTTCGGGGATTCACGAACAACGGAAGAACGTCCCGGTGAAGCAGCCCGCTGGGATTCGACTCGGGGGGACACCATGCCGAGCGGGATCCAGCGCCGACGTACGCATGCCCGGGAGAGGTCGGGGTCGAACTACGAGCGCAGGCGTGCCGAACTCATCGAGGCCGCCGCGCGGTGTTTCCGCACGCACGGATTCTCCGGGACCCACTTCGCGGAGGTCGCCACCGAGATCGGTCTCGACCGCGCGTCGCTCTACTACTACGTCGGCGGGAAACAGGAACTGTTCCGCGAGGTCGTGCAGGAGTCGTTCGTGCGGGCGGTCGACGACACCGAGGGGTTGCTGCGCTCCCCGGCCGGCGGTCCGGAGCGGGTCCGGGCGCTCGTGCAGCGACTGATCGCCGCCTGCGTCGACGGCTACCCTTTCCTGTCGGTCTACTACCAGGAGAACGTCGACCACGTGGCCTCGCAGGACCCGGGGTGGGCCGCCGAGATGCGCCGGCTCGAGGAACGCCAGGCCCGGGCCGTCGAGCAGATCGTGCAGGCCGGGCTCGACGACGGGACGCTCCGCTCGGCGGCCCCGGCGGACGTGGTGGCCCGCGGGATCCTGGGCTTCGTGCTCTCCACCTGCCGCTGGTACGAGCCCGGCCGGGCGGGCGACGACGGGGCGGCCACCGCGCAGGCCCTCGGCACCGCCTACGCCGACCTGCTGCTGGCCGGCCTGGCGGGCACCGCGCGGGCCGGCTGAGCCGCCCCGCGCGGGGTCAGCGGGTGCCGACCGGGACGACGAGCGGGGTGCCGGCGACGGGGTCGGTGATGACCTTGGCTTCCAGCCCGAAGACCTCGCGCAGCAGCGGCTCGGTGATCACGTCGGCCGGCCCGCCCTGCGCGACGATCCGGCCCGCCTTCATGGCCACGAGCCGGTCGGCGTAGCGCGCCGCCAGGTTGAGGTCGTGCAGGACCATGACGACCGTCCGGCCGCGCTCCTCGTGCAGCCGCTCCACGAGCTCCAGCACCTCCACCTGGTGGGCCAGGTCGAGGAAGGTCGTCGGCTCGTCGAGCAGCAGCAGGTCGGTGCCCTGCGCGAGCGCCATCGAGATCCAGGCGCGCTGCCGCTGGCCGCCGGACAGCTCGTCGACCGGCCGCTCGGCGAGGTCGGAGATGCCGGTCCAGGAGAGCGCCTCGGCCACGGCCTCCTCGTCGTCGCCCGACCACTGCCGGTACCAGGCCTGGTGCGGGTGCCGGCCGCGCGCGACGAGGTCGCCGACGGTGAGCCCCTCGGGCGCGGTGGGGGCCTGCGGCAACAGGCCCAGCACGGTCGCGACCTGCTTGGTGGGCATCTCGTCGATCTTCCGGCCGTCGAGCAGCACGTGCCCGCGGGTGGGCCTGAGCAGCCGCCCGAGGGCCCGCAGCAGGGTCGACTTGCCGCAGCCGTTCGGTCCGATCACCGCGGTGACCGTGCCCTGCAGGACGTCGAGGTCCAGGTCGTCGACCACGACGCGCTCGCCGTAGCCGAGCCGGACGCCCTCGGCGCGCAGCCGCACCCGAGTGCCGTCGGGCCCGGCGGGGGCCTGTGTGTCCTCCGCCAGGGCGGTCTCGGCGTTCGGTGTCATGCGCGGGCCTCCCGGCCTTGTGTGACGAGCAGGTAGAGCAGGTACGGGGCCCCGAGCACCGCGGTCACGACGCCGACGGGCAGCTCCACGCCGCCGAAGGCCGTGCGCGCCACGAGGTCGGCGATGACGGTCAGCGCGGCGCCGACCACCAGCGACGCGCCGATGGGCGGGCGCGAGGAGCCGACGAGCCGCTGGGCGATCTGCGGCGACACCAGCGCGACGAACGCGATCGGACCGGCCGAGGCGGTGGCCACGCCGGCCAGCACGACCGCGACCAGCAGCAACAGGCTCCGGGAGCGGTCCACCCGCACGCCGAGCCCGCGGGCGGTGTCGTCGCCGTACTGCAGCGCGCCCATCACGAAGGAGAGCACCAGCGCCGCCGGCACCAGGATCAGCAGGGCGATCCCGACGGGCACCACGTGCTCCCACCCGCGGGCGTTGAGGCTGCCGTTGATCCACACCGTGGCGCGCGCGGCCTCGTAGACCTGCGCCACGATCAGCAGCCAGTTCACGACGGCGACCAGCATCGCGTTGATGCCGATGCCGACCAGGACGAGGCGGAAGCCCTGGATGCCCTTCCGCCAGGCCAGGCCGTAGATCACGATCGCCGCGACCAGCCCGCCGATCAGCGCTGCGATCGGGAGCCCGACGGCGGCGAGCGCGCCGACCAGGCCGGCGCCGCCCAGCACGATCAGCGTGACGGCCGCGGCGCTCGCGCCCCAGGTGATGCCGATGATGTCCGGGCTGGCCAGCGGGTTCCGCGCGATGGACTGCATGATCGCACCGGACACCGCGAGCGCGCCGCCGACGAGCAGGCCGGTCAGCGACCGCGGGAGCCGCAGCTCCAGGACGATGAACTGCTGGCTCGGGTCGCCGCCGCCGACGAGCGTGGCGAGCACGTCCGGGATGCCGATCGGGAACTCGCCGCGGCCCACGTTGAGCGCCACCGCGAGCACCAGCACGACGAACGACGCCACGAGGACGAGCACGTTGCGCGGGCGCCAGACGCCCGAGACCGGTCCGCGGCGAAAGGGGCGGCGGCCGGGCACCCGCTCGAGGACCTCCCGCGCGGCCGGGTCCAGGGTGGGCTGCGTGGGTGCCGCCATCAGATCGTCACCAGCTTCCGGCGGCGTACGAGCGCGATGAAGAACGGCGCACCGATCAGGGCCAGGACGATGCCGACCTGGAGCTCCCCGGGCCGGGCGACGAGCCGGCCGACCACGTCCGCGGTGAGCAGCAGGACCGCGCCGAGCAGCCCGGACGCCGGCAGCAGCCACCGGTAGTCGGGCCCGGTGAACGCCCGGACGACGTGCGGCACCACCAGCCCCACGAAGCCGATCGGCCCGCAGGCGGCGGTGGCGCCGCCGGCGAGCAGGGTGATCGCGACGATCCCGAGCACCCGGGTGCGGCGCACGGACTGGCCGAGCGAGCGGGCCACGTCCTCGCCGAGGGACAGCGCGTTGAGCGCCGGCGCGGTGGCGAGCGCGATCAGCGCGCCGATCACGATGAACCACACGACCTGCCCGGCGACGGCGGTGTCACGCCCGGCGAGCGAGCCGACGTTCCAGAACCGGTAGGCGTCGAGCGTGTCGGTGTCGATCAGGATGATCGCCGAGACCAGGCCGCTGAGCAGGAACGACAGGGCCGCGCCCGCGAGGGCGAGGCTCACCGGTGTCGGACCGCCGCGGCCGCCCGCGGAGCCGAGCAGGAACACCGCCACGCTCGCGACCATCGCACCGGCGAACGCGAACCAGACGTAGCCGAACAGCGTGGTCACGCCGAACACGTAGATCCCGACGACCACGAAGAACGCCGCGCCCATGTTCACGCCCAGCAGGCCGGGGTCGGCGAGCGGGTTGCGCGTGTGCCCCTGGATCAGGGCGCCCGCCAGCCCGAGCGCGACGCCGACCAGCACGCCCAGGACGGTGCGCGGGACCCGCAGCGAGCGGATCACGATGTCGTCCTCCGTGCCCGTCGGCGCGAACAGCGCGCTCCACACGTGCGACAGCGGGATGACCTTCGTGCCGAACGCGATGCTCGCCAGCACCGCCAGGACGAGGAGCACGAGGAGCGCGCCGAGGCCGATCAACCGGCGACGTCGCAGGGACCGCTTCGGCCGGGCGCGTCCGCGCCCTCCCGCGGTCGGCACCACCGGCGCCGATCCGACCGTCACTACTCGCCCTCCCGTTTCTCCGGACAGGTGAGGCACACCTGGCCGTGAGCACAGGGTCACCACAGTGCGGGGTACCTCAGTCGTGGTGAGGCTATCCTTAGCCCGTCCGTGCGAAAACCCCTGGCGCCGTTCCCGTCGATCACACCCGTGTGCATCGGTGCTGCTGGAAGGTCCGGCGGAGGTGCCGGCGCCGCCGGCCGCGGGGTGCTGGGATGGGCGGGTGCGCCGACTGCTGCCGCGGGATCCCGCGCCCGCCGACCCCACCGAGCTCGCCCCGGAGTACCTGCCGGAGGTCTACGCCTACCCGCCGGACCCGGGCCGGCCGTGGGTCCGGGTCAACTTCGTGTCCAGCCTGGACGGCGCCGTGTCGGTCGACGGGCGGTCGGGCGGCCTGGGCACGCCCGCGGACAAGGCGGTGTTCGGCACCCTGCGCCGGCTCGCCGACGTCGTGCTCGTCGGTGCCGGGACCGCGCGGGCCGAGGGCTACCGCGGCGCCCGGAGGCCCACGATCGGCCGGGACACTCCCCCGCCGATCGCCGTCGTCACCGGGTCGGCCGGCCTCGACCCCTCCCTCGGGCTGTTCACGGACACGTTCGTCCCGACCATCGTGCTCACCACCGCCGCGGCCCCGGCCGAGCGGCGGGCCGTGCTGCGCGAGGCCGGCGCCGACGTCGTCGCGCTGCCGGACCTGGACCCGGCCACCCTGCTCGGCGAGCTGGAGCGGCGCGGGCTGCGGCGGGTGCTCTGCGAGGGCGGCCCGGGGCTGCACGGCGACCTGATCGCCGCCGGCGCCGTCGACGAGCTCTGCCTCACCCTCTCCCCGCTGCTCGCCGCGGGCGACGCCGGCCGCATCGCCCACGGGCCGGCCGGCCGGCCCCCCGAGGGGATGGCGCTCGCGTCGGTCCTCGAGGAGGACGGCACGCTCCTGCTGCGCTACGTCCGGGCGGCGACATGAGGGCGACAATCCGCCGATCGGGTGACGTGGCGTGAGGGTGCGGGGGTCCGGTCCGTCGGATGCTGTGTACGGCGCCGGACACCGGCGCACCCCACGGTTCTCCGAGGAGTACGCATGAGCAGCAGCACCGGCAGCACCACCGGCGGCGTCCCCGCCGCCGCCACCTCGTCGACCTCGGCAAGCGCGGGCACCGCGGGCAGCCCGGGCCGGCTGGCCGAGGAGACCGCGCAGGGCAAGACCACGATCGCCGCGTCGGTCGTCCAGAAGATCGCGGGCATCGCGGCGCGGGAGATCTCCGGCGTCCACTCCATGGGCGGCGGTGTCTCCCGCGCGTTCGGCGCGATCCGCGAGCGGATCCCCGGCGGCGGCACCGGCGCCTCGAACGTCGCGGGCGTGCAGGTCGAGGTGGGCGAGAAGCAGGCCGCGGTCGACCTGGACATCGTCGTCGAGTACGGCGCGTCCATCGTCGACCTCGCCCGCGCCGTGCGGCGCAACGTGATCACCGCGGTGGAGCGCATGACCGGCCTCGAGGTGATCGAGGTCAACATCGCGGTCAACGACATCCACCTGCCCGAGGAGGACGGCCCCGAGGCCCCGCCCGTGCCGGCCACGCCGGCGCCGTCGCGCGTCGAGTGACCGGCGCAGGGACGAGCGGCTCGCGGGCGGCCGACGACGAGCTGGCCCGCCGGGTCGCGGAGCTGGTCGCCGCGCACCCCGCGGTCGTCCGGCTCGACGGCGGGATCTTCGGCGCCGTCGCCACGTACCTGCCGGGGCACCGGCTCGTCGGCGTCCGGGTCGACGAGCACGGCGGGCCGGTCGAGGTCGCCGTCGTGCTGTCCCTCGCCGCGCCGATCCCCGAGGTCGTGGCCCAGCTACGGGCCCGGGTGGCGGCGGTGGCGGGCGGGCGCCCGGTCGACGTCACCGTGTCCGACGTCGTGGCCGGGCCCGACCCGCGGGGCGGACCGGTCACCCCGGTGGAGATCGGCCCGTGAGCGAGGGGGCCTCCGACCCGGAGACGTGGACGCGCGAGGAACGGGCGGCCTACCGCGCGTTCGTCCGCGACCACCACCCGGACCGCGGCGGGGACCCCGAGGCCTTCGTGGAGGGCCTCGCCCGCCTCCGGGCGGGCCGCGCCGCCCCCGCCCCCGGGTCGGGGGACGCCCCGCGCGAACACCAACCCGTCGTGTTCGGACCCGGACTGCCCCGCGGGCGGCGGGTGGGGGGCG
>NZ_JBEZDN010000191.1:0-10523 GCF_040648315.1 Pseudonocardia sp. NPDC049154 | reverse complement strand
GGTCGAGCGAGCAGGGCGATCACCCGGTGGCCACCAGTGGTGCGTCCGAACCATCCCAGCCGGCCCGGACACAAGGAAGGTGCACCAGTGAGCGAGAGCGCCGTTGGCGCGTGGACCAATGTTCGCGATACGAACTCTTGTGCGAGATGCGAACGGCGGGTACGGTGCCCGGCATGGACAAGGTGGTGGCGTCGGCGCGCGAAGCGGTCGCCGACATCGGGGACGGCGCGTCCCTGGCCGTCGGAGGCTTCGGCATGTCCGGCGTCCCGACCGCGCTGATCGCGGCCCTGCTCGAGCAGGGCGCGACCGACCTCGAGACGATCAGCAACAACCTGGGTGTCGACGGCTTCGGCCTGGGCACCCTGCTCTCCGCGGGCCGGATCCGCCGGACGATCGGCTCCTACGTCGGCAACAACAAGGAGTTCGCCCGGCAGTACCTCGCCGGGGAGCTCGAGCTGGAGCTGACCCCGCAGGGCACGCTCGCCGAGCGGCTGCGCGCGGGCGGGGCCGGGATCCCGGCCTTCTTCACCCCTGCCGGTGTCGGGACGCTGGTGAGCGACGGCGGCCTGCCGTGGCGCTACGCGGCCGACGGCACGGTCGCGGTGAAGTCCCCGCCGAAGGAGGTCCGCGAGTTCGACGGCGTGCGGTATGTGCTCGAGCGTGCCATCGCCCCGGACTACGCGCTGGTCCACGCCTGGAAGGGCGACCGGCACGGCAACCTCGTCTACCGGCGCAGCGCGCGGAACTTCAACCCGGACTGCGCCGCCGCGGGCCGGATCACCATCGCGCAGGTCGAGCACCTCGTCGAGCCCGGCGAGATCGACCCGGACGCGGTGCACACCCAGGGCATCCACGTCCAGCGCGTCGTGCACGTGCCCGATGCCGAGAAGCCGGTCGAGTTCAGGACGGTGCGCAAGTGAGCCTCAGCAGGGACCAGCTCGCCAAGCGGGTGGCCGACGAGCTGCCCGACGGTTCGTACGTCAACCTCGGCATCGGCATGCCGACGCTGGTGCCCGACCACATCCCCGGCACCCGGACCGTGGTGCTGCACAGCGAGAACGGCATCCTCGGCGTCGGCCCCTACCCGACGGACGACGAGGTCGACCCCGACCTGATCAACGCCGGCAAGGAGACCGTCACGGTCCTGCCCGGCGCGAGCTACTTCGGCTCGTCGGACAGCTTCTCGATGATCCGCGGCGGGAAGGTCGACGTCGCCGTCCTCGGCGCCATGCAGGTCAGCGCGAGCGGCGACCTCGCCAACTGGGCCATCCCCGGAAAGATGATCAAGGGGATGGGCGGGGCGATGGACCTCGTGCACGGGGCCAAGAAGGTCATCGTGATGATGGACCACGTCTCCAAGGACGGCTCGCCCAAGATCCTCGAGCAGTGCACCCTGCCGCTCACCGGCGTGGCCTGCGTGAACCGGATCGTCACCGACCTCGCCGTGATCGACGTGACCGACGAGGGCCTGCGCCTGGTCGAGACCTTCGGCGTCCCCGAGGACGAGGTCCGCGAGAAGACCGGCGCCCCCCTCCTCTGACCCCGTGAGTGGCGATAGTCGCTATGACGACCATCGCCACTCACGACGGTCAGCCGACCAGCAGGACGATCAGCGTGCGGGGGCCGTGCACGCCCTCGACCCGGTCCAGCTCGATGTCGCTGGTCGCGCTCGGGCCGCTGATCCAGGTCGGCGGCCGGGTGGGGTCGAGGCGGGCCACCGCGGCGGGGACGTCGGCGACCACCTGGTCCGCCCGCACCACGCACACGTGCCGGTCCGGCACCAGGGTCGCGGCGCGCCGGCCCTGCCCCGGCCCGTGGTCCAGCACGATCGTCCCGGTCTCGGCGATGCCCAGCGCGGCCGTGGTCAGCACGCCGTCGACGGTGTCGAGCTCGGCGGTGGTCAGCTGCTCGTCGAGGATCGCGTCGGCCGGGCGCAGGTCCTCCGGCAGGTCCGCGGGCACCAGCAGGCGCGGGACGCCCTCCAGGGCCGCGGCCAGGTGCGTCGGCAGGTCCTCGGGGGTGCAGCGCACCACGCTGGCCTTGTAGTCCTCGACCCGCTCGACGAACCGCTCGACGTCCTCGGGCGTCGTCGGCCGCGGCTCCGGCCGGTCCACGGCGACGTCGGCCGGGGTCTCGCCGGCCGGTACGTCGCGCAGCGCCGCCCGCACCCGCCCCAGGATCTCCTCGCGCGCGCTCACTTCGCTCCCCCGTCCTCGTGGCGTCCGCCGTCCGTCCGCGCCCACCACGCCCGGAACGACTCCGGTGCGGGCACCGGCACGTCCCGCGCGTCGGACCAGGCCGCGGCCGGCCCGGGCAGCGCGCCGAGCACGCCGCGGCCACCCGGCGCGCGGCGCTTCGTGCCCCGCAGGATGCGCCCGACCGCGCCGGACACCTTCTCCGCCGCGGCGGTCCGGCGGGCGTCGGCCAACGCCCACGACGCCGCCTTCATCGCCAGGTTCTGCACCTTCGGCTCGCCGCGGTGGGCGTCGACCACCTTCGTGCGCAGGTGCACCAGCACCTCCGGGATGTCGATCCGCACCGGGCACACCTCGAAGCACGCCCCGCACAGGCTCGACGCGTAGGGCAGCGAGTCGAGCTGGGGGTCGTGCCCGACCCCGCGCAGCATCGGCGTGAGGATCGCGCCGATCGGCCCCGGATAGACCGAGCCGTAGCTGTGGCCGCCGGTGCGCTCGTAGACCGGGCAGACGTTGAGGCACGCCGAGCACCGGATGCAGCGCAACGCCTGCCGGCCGACCTCGTCGGCGAGCACGTCGGTCCGCCCGTTGTCGAGCAGCACGACATGGACCTCCTGCGGCCCGTCGCCCGGCGTGACGCCGGTCCACATCGAGGTGTACGGGTTCATCCGCTCGCCGGTGGAGCTGCGCGGGAGCAACTGCAGGAAGACGTCGAGATCCGCCCACGTGGGGACCAGCTTCTCGATGCCCACCACGCTGACCAGCACCTCGGGCAGGGTCAGGCACATCCGGCCGTTGCCCTCGCTCTCGACCACGGCCAGCGTGCCGGTCTCCGCCACCGCGAAGTTGGCGCCGGACACCGCGACCTTGGCGCGCAGGAACTTCTCGCGCAGGTGGGCCCGGGCGGCGGCGGCGAGCTCGGCCGGGGCGTCGGTGAGGTCGCGGGGCGCGGCCTTCCCGTGCCGGCCCATCTCGCGCAGGAAGATCTCGCGGACCTCGGAGCGGTTGCGGTGGATCGCCGGCACCAGGATGTGGCTGGGCAGGTCCTCGCCGAGCTGCACGATCAGCTCGGCCAGGTCGGTCTCCCAGGCGTGGATCCCGGCGGCCTCGAGGGCCTCGTTGAGCCCGATCTCCGCCGTCGCCATGGACTTGACCTTGACGACCTCGTCCGTGCCGTGCCGCCGGGCGATGTCGACGACGATCCGGTCGGCCTCGGCGGCGTCCCGCGCCCAGTGCACGGTCGCCCCGGCCCGGGTCAGCGACTCCTCCAGCTGCACGAGGTAGGTGTCGAGGTGCCGCAGCGTGCGGTCCTTCAGCGCGGCACCGGCGCGCCGCAGCCGCTCCCACTCGTCGACCTCGCCGACGACGGCGGCCCGCTTGGCCCGGATCGTGCCGGTCGCGTGGGCGAGGTTGCGCCGGAGCTGGGTGTCGGCCAGGGCGGCCCGGGCCGCGGTCGGGAAGGCGGGCGTGCCGAGGAAGGTGGCGCTCACCGGGCACCCCCGTGGGCGAGCGCGGCGGGATCGACGGCGCTGCCCGCGGATTCGCGGCCGGCCTCCCGGGGCGGTTGCTCGATCACGGGCTCGGTCGAGGCCAGCACCTCCGCCAGGTGCATCACCCGCACGCCCGAGCGCTCGCGGGAGAGCAGGCCGCCGACGTGCGTGAGGCAGGAGTTGTCCCCCGCGACCAGCACCTCGGCGGCGGACTCGCGCACGTGCCGCGCCTTGTCCGCGCCCATCGCGATCGAGGTCTCGGCGTTCTTCACCGCGAACGTCCCGCCGAAGCCGCAGCACTCCGTGGCCTCCGGTAGCTCCACGAACCGCAGCCCGCGCACCGCCTTCAGCAGCCGGGTCGGGCGGTCGCCCACCCCCAGCATCCGCAGCGAGTGGCAGGTCGGGTGGTAGGTGACCCGGTGCGGGAAGTAGGCCCCGACGTCGACCACGCCCAGGACGTCGACCAGGTACTCGGACAGCTCGTACACCGGCGCCGCCTGCTCGACTGCGCGCAGCAGGCCCGGATCGCCGGAGCGCTCGGCCACCAGGCGGTGCTGGTGGCGCACCGAGCCCGCGCACGAGCCCGACGGCACCACGACGGCCTCGTACCCCTCGAAGGCCTCCAGGTGCCGGCGCAGCAGCGGCACGGCCTCGTCGAGATAGCCGGTGTTGACCATGGGCTGGCCGCAGCAGGTCTGCGCGGCCGGGAAGTCGACGTCGACGCCCAGCCGGCGCAGCAGGGTGACGACGGCCCGGCCGGTGTCCGGGAACAGGGCGTCGTTCATGCAGGTGACGAGCAGGCCGACGGTCACGGTGCCTCCGGTGGTGGGCGGAGTGTCGCCCGGGTACGACCCGAGCCGGACTATGGTCGGACCTTAGTCCGCACGCTAGGCTCCCGTCCACCGAGGGGGGTGGAGATGGCGGCACCACGCTGGGACCAGGTCCAGCGCGTCCCGACCTACGAGCTCGTGATCGAGCGGATCGAGGAGCAGCTCGTCTCGGGGGCGCTCGGCCCGGGTGACCGGCTGCCCCCGGAGCGGGAGCTCGCGTCGATGCTCGGCGCGAGCCGGCAGGCGGTGCGCGAGGCGCTGCGCGTGCTGCAGGCCCAGGGCGTCGTGCGCTCGCAGCAGGGCACGGGCAGCGACTCCGGCACCGTGATCGTCCCCGCGCCGGCCAAGGCGCTGTCCCGGCTGCTCAAGGTGCACCTCGCCGTGAGCTCGTTCCCGGCCGAGGACCTCACCGGGGCGCGGGTGATGCTGGAGCGGACCAGCGCCGCGTCGGCTGCCGAACGACATTCCCCCGCCGATCTCGCCCGGCTCCGCGAGGCGCTCGCGGCGATGGACGCCGACCTCCCGCGCGAGGAGTTCAACCCGCTCGACACCGCCTTCCACGTCGCCATCGCCGAGTCCGGCGGGAACCGGCTGGTCAGCGAGCTGACGGCGGCGATACGGGAATCGTTGCGCGGCGCGCTGCTCGACGGCATGCGGGCCGAGGAGGACTGGCCCGGCCTGCGCGCGCAGCTGCGCCGGGAGCACCGCGGGATCCTCGAGGCGATCGAGGCGGGCGACGCCGCGCAGGCGGCCGAGCGGACGGAGGCGCACATCCGGGCCTTCCACCGCCGGCTGCCGTGACGCGGGCCAGGAGGATCAGGTGCCCGGGTCGTCGTCGGGCGGCGAGGTGGCGGCCGACCCCGCCCTCCGCGCCCGGGCCTCCAGGTAGCGCTTCTCGGCGAGGTTGAGGGCGCCCCGGGCCGCCTTGCGGTAGTGCTCGCGCGCCTGGTCGTACTCGCCGAGCCGGTCCAGCAGGTGGGCGCGCACGGCGTCGGGCCGGTGGTGGCGGGCCAGGCGCGTGTCGCCCGCCACCCGGTCCAGCACCTCCAGCCCGCGCTCGGGCCCGTACGCCATCCCGACGGCCACGGCCCGGTTCAACGTGACGACCGGGTTGTCCGTGCACTCCTCGAGCAGCCGGTACAGGATCTCGATCTGCCGCCAGTCGGTGTCGGCGTCCGTCGGCGCCTCCGCGTGGACGGCCGCGATCGCGGCCTGCAGCTGGTACGGCCCGACCTCGCGGCGCGCGAGCGTCCGTTCGAGCAGCCCGACGGCCTCGCCGATCGCGGCGTGGTCCCACCGGCTCCGGTCCTGCTCGGCAAGGGGGACCATGCGGCCGTCGGCGTCCGTGCGGGCCTGCCGCCGGGCGTCGGTCAGGAGCATGAGGACGAGCAGCCCGGACACCTCGCCGTCGGCGGGCAGGAGGCGGTGCAGCATCCGGGTCAGCCGGATCGCCTCCGCGGAGAGGTCGACCCGGGTGAGGCCGGGGCCGGCGCTGGCCGTGTACCCCTCGTTGAAGATCAGATAGAGGACGTGCAGGGCGGCGGCCAGCCGCTCGGTGCGGACGCCGGCCGGCAGGGTGAACACGGCGCCGCCCGCCTCGATCGTGGCCTTCGCCCGGCTGATCCGCTGAGCCATCGTCGCCTCGGGGACCAGGAACGCACGGGCGATCTCCGCGGTCGTCAGCCCGCCCACCGCGCGCAGCGTCAGCGCGATCCGGCTCGCCTCGGTGAGGTCCGGGTGCACGCAGAGCAGCAGCATCTCGAGGCTGTCGTCGACCGCCGGGGCCTCCAGATCCACGGCCTCGGCGGGATCGACGGCCACGGCCTCCTCGCGGCGCCGCCGCGCGCTGTCGCTGCGCCACAGGTCCGTCAGCCGGCGGCGGGCGACGGTGACCAGCCACCCGACCGGCTCCTCCGGGACGCCGCTCTCCGGCCAGGCGGTCGACGCCGCGAGGAGGGCCTCCTGCACCGCGTCCTCGCACAGGTCGAACTGCCGGAACCGGGACACGAGCACGCCCAGGACCTGCGGCGCACAGCGGCGCAGCAGGTCCTCGAGCGCGCGGTCGGCCATCGTCAGGAGGCCTCGGGCTCGCTCAGGCCGAAGCCCGCGGTGTAGACGACCGGGCGCACCTCGATCGCGAGCCCCTCGATCCCGGCGTCGGGGATCTTCGCGGCCAGCTCGTACGCCCGCTCCGGGGTCTCGACGTCGACCACGTAGAAGCCGCCCATGTACTCCTTGGCCTCGACGAACGGCCCGTCGGTCACGGTCGTCGCGCCGTCGCGGACGGACACCACCGCGCTCCGCGACGGATCGGCAAGGGCCTGCGTGCCGATCAGCTCCCCGGTGCGGGTGATCTCCTCCATGAACCGGCCGTGCCCGGTCTCGATCTCGCGGCCCTGGGCCTCGGTCAGGCTCTCCAGCACGGCGGGGTCGATCTGCATGATGAACAGGTACTTCACGACGTCTCCTCTCGTCGGGGCGCCCGGCGGGCGTCCGTCGTGAGCACGTACGGAGCGGGAGGTCCGCGCTCGACATCCTGCCGTGAGTGACGCGCGTCACAACTCTCGCAGGAACCGGCCCAGCTCGGCGGCCGTGGTCGCGGGGTCGTCCTCCGGGAGGAAATGACCCGCCTCGGGGACGACGACGCGGCGGGAGCCCGGGATCGCCGCAGTCAGCCGGTCAGCGGCATCGGCCGGCAGCCAGCGGTCGTGCTCGCCCCACAGCACGAGCGTCGGAACGGCGACCTCGCCCAGGGCCGCGACCACGTCGCGGGTGTCCGCCTCGTCGAATCCCTCGACCTGGTCCAGGTAGCGCTGCTGCCCGGCCTCGCCGGCGTAGGGCTCGAGGTAGGCCCGCTCGGTCGCCGCGCCGAGCGGGCGGTGCGTGGCCGTGCCGAGGTGGGCGCGGATCAGCTCGTGGAACACGTGCTCCGGCATGGTCCGGTAGACGTCCAGGTGGGCCTGGATGTGCTGCGCGACCGGCGTGGTCCACGGCGGCAGGACGGCCGCGTCGAGCAGGGCGAGGGCGCGGGCGGGAACCCGGTGGCGCAGGTGCGCCCGCAGGACGGTCGCGGCGCCGATGTCGTGCCCGACGAGCACGGGATCCCGCAGCCCCCAGGCGTCGACCAGCTCCGCGAGGGTCCGGGCATGCAGGGCGACCGACGGGCGCACGCCGGGCGCGGTCGTCGAGCGTCCGTAGCCGGGGAGGTCCCACAGGTAGACCGTGTGGTCCGCGGCGAGTGCCGGCACGACGTCCCGCCACAGCACCGACGAGGACGGCGTGCCGTGGGTGAGGACCACGGCCGGGCCGTCGCCGACGCGCTCGTACGCCACGGTCGCTTCGGTCACCTTCTCCTGGGTCTGCAGCATGTCCGCCTCCAGTAAGGTCTTCGATGCGGCTGAGACGGTTACCGTGACACAGCGGAGGTAAGGTGTGCAACTGGCTTTGAGCGATTACTCACGAGGGGCGGAGCTGGCGACCGCGTTGATCTCCACCGCGCCGCGGGTGTGGCACGGCGTCGAGAAGCTGACCGCCCCGGCGGAGGTCGACGCCCTGCTCGCCGCGCACGGGTTCGCCGCGTCCTGCACCACGGGCGAGCTCGACGACGTCCGTGACCTGCGGGCGGAGCTGCGCGCGATCGTCGACGAGATCGTCGACGGCGAGGGGGTCGACGCCGTCGTCCGGCGCGCCTCGGTCCTCGCCGCGGGCGGCCTCACGCTCGGCGGGGGCGATCGTCCGGACTGGGTCTTCGGGTCCGACGCGGGCCTGGTCGAGGGTCTGGCGGCGGTCACCGGGGTGGGGCTGCTGGGGGCGGTGCGGGCCCTCGGGGCACAGCGCTTCCGGGCGTGTGCCGCACCGTTCTGCGAGGGAGCGTTCGTCGACGTCAGCCGGGCGGGGCGGCGCCGCTACTGCATGCCGGACCTGTGCGGCAACCGCGTCAACGTCGCCGCGCACCGGGCGCGCCGCCGGTCCGCGGGATGAATGCTCCGGGGCTCCAGCGCCGGCTGGGCACGGTCGACGCGACCGTCATCGGGCTCGGCTCGATGATCGGCGCGGGGGTGTTCGCGGCGTTCGCGCCGGCGGCGGCCGCGGCGGGATCCGGACTGCTCCTCGGCCTGGCCTCGGCGGCCGTGGTGGCCTGGTGCAACGCGACGTCGTCGGCCCAGCTCGCGGCCCGGTACCCGCGGTCCGGCGGCACGTACGTGTACGGGCGCGAGCGGCTCGGCCCGTGGTGGGGGTTCGTCGCGGGCTGGGGCTTCGTGATCGGCAAGACGGCGAGCTGCGCGGCGATGGCCCTGACCGCGGCGGCCTACCTCGTGCCGCCCGCCTGGCAACGGCCGGTGGCCGTGCTCGCCGTCGTCGCCGTGGCCGGGGTGAACCTGGCCGGGGTGACTCGCACGGCCCGGCTCACCCGGATCCTGGTCGCGGTGGTGCTGCTCGCGCTGATCGCGATCGTGGCCGTCGCGGTGCTCCGCGGCCCGCTGCAGCCCGCAGGACTCACCGCGGGCGGGACCGAGGTCTACGGCGTGCTCCAAGCCGCCGGCCTGCTGTTCTTCGCGTTCGCCGGGTACGCGCGCGTCGCGACGCTCGGCGAGGAGGTGCGCGACCCGGCGCGCACGATCCCGCGGGCGATCACACTGGCCCTCGCCGGCACGGTCGTGGTGTACGCGACGGTCGGCGTCGTCCTGCTGCTGACGCTGGGCCCGACGCGCCTGGCGGCGTCCGTCGCGCCGCTGGCCGAGGTCCTCCCGCCCGGCGCGACCTGGATCGCCGCGGCCGGCGCAGCGCTCGCCTCGCTCGGCGCGCTGCTGGGGCTCGTCGCCGGCGTGGGGCGGACCGTGCTCGCGATGGCCCGGGAGTCCGACCTGCCCGCACCCCTGGCCGCCGTCCACCCGCGGCGGTCGGTGCCGCACCGCGCGGAGATCGCCGTCGCCCTGGTCGTCGTGGTGCTCGTGTGCACGGTGGACCTGCGCGGGGTGATCGGCTTCTCGTCGTTCGGCGTGCTCCTGTACTACTTCGTCGCCAACCTCTCGGCGGTCGGGCAGCCGCCGGCCGAGCGCCGGTATCCGCGGGGGTTCCAGGTGCTCGGGATGGCCGGCTGCGCCGTCCTCGCCGCGACACTCCCCTGGCAATCCGTGGCGATCGGGATGGGCGTCGTGGTCGTCGGGACGGGGTACCGGTGGGTGCGGGTGCGAGCGGGCCGGCGCGTGTGAGCGGGTGATCACCGACGGTCCGGGCCCGGATCAGACCCGGGACCTTCGGCCCTGCTCCGCGGACCGAGCGGCCCGCCGACGGTGATCGGTCGGCCCCTCCTGCCACCCGCACCGGCCAGCGACGCTGATCGTCGGCGTACCGCGCCGGCACGAGGACGATGCCGCCGCTGCGCCGCAACGGATCCGGCGGCGCGGGGCGTCGCGCCCGCCGGTTCGGACGTCCGGGACGGGCAGGGAGGGCCCACCCGGTTCCCGGGCGGCCGGTCGGCGGTGGTGGGGCGCCGTCCCGGTCGCCCCCACCGACACCCGGCCGCGGCAGGCGATGCCCCCCGACCACCGCGGCCGGGCCCTCCCTCGCGCACGACAGAAGGCAAGTGGCACAACATGCTCCACCCGCTGGATCATGCAGATCGCGATAAGCCGGTCGGCGTCGGCGACGGCGTCCGGAGATGCAGCAGCTCGTCGCCGACGGGCGTGCTGGACCTTGGCGCCCAGCTCAGTGTTGCGGTGGTGGCGGCCAGGCGACCCCCGGCGGTCGTCTCAGGCGCGCGGTGAGCGCGCTGCGGCCTCGACGCTCACGAACGCCTGGATGTCGACATGCCATCGGTGTTCTGCCGCTGCTGCCGAGATCGCGCGACCTCTCGAAATCCGAGGATCATCACAGCGATCACCGATCTTGCATCGCAGCAGCTCAAGCTGCTATTATCGAACACATGTTCGCACCCGGTGCCGAGGTGCCCGAAGGTCATGTCCCGGCCTTCGTGCGGGCCTGGGCCCAGGAAGCGCCCGGGGTGT
>NZ_JBEZDN010000190.1:0-10662 GCF_040648315.1 Pseudonocardia sp. NPDC049154 | reverse complement strand
ATCGTCGCCATGGCGACGATCGCCACTCACAGGGCTCACACCGCCGGCTGCGAGACGAGCGACCCCGCCTGGTTCTGGTCGCGCAGCACCGTCTTGAGCACCTTGCCGGAGGGGTTGCGCGGCAACGCCTCCACGATCGCGATCCGGCGCGGGCGCTTGTACCCGGCGAGGTGCTCCTTGCAGTAGGCCTCGATGGACTCGATCGTCGGCGGCGCGGCGGGGTCCGCGGGGACCACCACGGCCAGCGGGGTCTCGCCCCACTTCGGGTCCGGCACCCCGATCAGCGCGACGTCCCCGATCTCCGGGTGCGCCGCCAGCACGTTCTCCACCTCGGCGCAGTAGATGTTCTCGCCGCCCGAGATGATCATGTCCTTCTTGCGGTCGACGACGTAGTAGTAGCCGTCCTCGTCCTGGCGCACCATGTCCCCGGAGTGGAACCAGCCGCCGCGGAAGGCCTCGGCCGTCTCCTTCGGCTTGTTCCAGTACCCGCTCATCACCAGCGGCCCGCGGTAGACGATCTCGCCGACCTCGCCCGGCGCGACGTCGTTCATCTCGTCGTCCACGACCCGGACCTCGACGTTCGCCATCGGCGTCCCCACCGACCCGATCTTGCGGATCGCGTCCTGGCCGCGCAGCAGGGTCGTGACCGGGCTGCACTCGGTCTGCCCGAAGGACGTCGTGACCTGGGCCTGCGGGAACGTGTCGATCATCGTCTGGAGCAGGGTGGTGGACGCGGGCGCCGCGCCCCAGGAGATCCGCGTCAGCGCCGAGAGGTCCCGGTCGGCGATGCCCGGCACCGCGCAGATCGCCGCCCACTGCGCCGGCACGCAGAAGCACGAGGTCACGCGCTCGCGCTCCAGGATGTCCAGCGTCTCGACGGGGTCGAAGCTTCCGGACTTCGGGATGACGACCGTGCCGCCCGCCGTGATCGCGATGTGCGACCCCGCGACCCCCGCGATGTGGAACAGGGGAGCGGCGGACATCGAGACGCCGTGCTCGCCCGTGCCGCCGAGGTGGGCGATGTTCGAGAAGGAGTGCAGGTACAGGTTGCGGTGGCTGAGCATCGCGCCCTTGGGCCGCCCGGTGGTGCCGGACGTGTACATGATGAACGCGGTGTCGTCGTCCGAGTTCGGCAGCTCGACGTAGTCCGGCGGCGCCGCGGCGAGCACGTCCTCCAGGTCCCCGCCGATCGTGATCACCTGGCGGACGCCCGGTGCCTTCTCCAGCGCCTTCTCCAGCGTGGGCGTCAGGCCCGCGTCGACGATCACCGAGACGGCACCGGAGTCCGTGAGCGCGTACGCCACCTCGTCGGCGACGAGCCGGAAGTTGACCGGCACGCAGATCGCGCCCGCCCGGAGCGGCGCGATGTAGGCCTCGAGCAGGTCGGCGCTGTTCAGGCCGAGCACCGCGACCCGGTCGCCGGGTGTCACCCCGCCGGCGGCGAGGGCGTTCGCGAGCCGGGTGATCCGGTCGTCCGACTCCGCGTAGGTCCGTCGGACGCCGGCCCCGGCGTCGACGAACAGCACGGTCTCGGGGGTCACGCGCGCCCAGCGCGCGACGATGTCGCTGAAGCTCATGCCACGGCCGACGATGGCGCTTGACTGCGTCGTCATGGCGCTCAGCCTGCCCAATTGAGCGAACGTTCGGCAAGGTCCGTTCGGGCCCGCCCCTGTCCGCCGGGGTCAGCGGCGTGGCCGCCGGCTCCGGCGGGGGCGTGGATCAGTGCGGGTAGCGGTCCCTCAGCTCCTGCTTGACCAGCTTGCCGGTGGGGGTGCGGGGCAGGAAGTCGGTGAAGTCGACGCTGCGCGGCGCCTTGTAGTGCGCGATCCGCTCGCGGACGAAGGCGATCAGCTCGCGCTCCAGCTCCGGGCCGGCGTCGGCGCCCGGCGCGGGCTGCACGATCGCCTTGACCGCCTCGCCCATCTCCGGGTCCGGCACGCCGATCACCGCGACGTCGAGCACCGCGGGGTGCGTGACCAGCACGTCCTCGACCTCGCGCGGGTAGATGTTCACCCCGCCCGAGATGATCATGAAGGCCTTGCGGTCGGTGAGGAACAGGTAGCCGTCCTCGTCGAGGTAGCCCAGGTCGCCCGTGGTGGTCCAGGTCGGGTGGTCCGGGTGGGTCGCGCCGGCCGTCTTCTCCGGGTCGTTGTGGTACTCGAACGGCCGCTCGTCCCGCTCGAAGTAGATGGTGCCGACCTCGTACGGCGCGAGGACCTTCCCCTCGTCGTCGGAGATCCGGACGATGCCGAGGCCGGCCCGGCCGACCGTGCCCGGCCGCTCCAGCCACTCCGCCGAGCTCACGAACGTGATCCCGTTGGCCTCGGTGGCGGCGTAGTACTCGTAGAGCACCGGGCCCCACCAGTCGATCATCGCCTGCTTGACCTCGGGCGGGCACGGCGCGGCGGCGTGGATCGCCACCCGCAGCGACGAGTGGTCGTACCTGCGGCGGGTCTCCTCCGGCAGCTTGAGCAGGCGGACGAACATCGTGGGCACCCACTGGCTGTGCGTGACCGAGAAGCGCTCGATCGCGGCCAGGGCGGCCTCGGGGTCGAACCGCTCCATGACGACGACGGTGCCGCCGATCGCCTGGACCGTGGCGCAGAACCGCAGCGGCGCGGCGTGGTACAGCGGTGCGGGGGAGAGGTAGACGGTCTCGGTGTCGAAGCCGTACATCGGGCCGAACAGGTCGATGTAGGTGTCGCCCGGCTCGTCGACGGAGGAGTCCGGCAGCGTCGGCTTGATGCCCTTGGGGCGGCCCGTGGTGCCGGAGGAGTAGAGCATGTCGGCGCCGCGGGGCTGCTCGGGCAGCGGCTCGGCCGAGACGCCCTCGAGGGTCTCGTCGTAGTCGGCGTAGGCGTCCGAGCCGGGGATCGGGCCACCGAAGGCCAGCCGGACGTCGACGGAGACCTGGTCCCCGATGGCGGCGGCGAGCCCGGCCACGCCCGCGGACACCAGCAGCGCCTTCGCGCCGCAGTCCGTGACGATGTAGGCCGCCTCGGGCGCAGACAGATGGTGGTTGACCATCGTGACGTAGAGGCCGGAGCGGCGGGCCGCCCAGTAGACCTCGAAGACCCGGGGGGTGTTCTCGGTGACGACGGCGATCACGTCGCCGCGGCGCAGGCCGGCCTCGTGCAGGTACCGGGCCAGGCGGGCCGAACCCTCCTCCAGTTGCCGGAAGGTCAGCGTCTCGCCGCTGCCCGCCATCACCACCGCGGGCTTGTCGGGGGTCGTGGCGGCGTGCGTGCCCGGATACATGTCCGTCCTCTTCCTCGATCGACGTCCTGCTGTCGGAAGACCCGATCCTGGCAGACGATCGGCGGCGGCGGACGGAGGTGAGGCTCATCTCGCTCGGGGCGCGGGCGGCGGGGAGGTGCCGGGGGAGCTGCCGCGCGGGACCCGGACGAGTCAGGCGGAGGCGGCGGGCGGTTCCGTGCTCTCGAGGGACGGCGCGCCGGACCCGGCGCAGCGCTGTGCGGAGACGACCGTGCCGCGCGCGGAGAACCGGTTGTGCAGGCGCAGGGTCGACTCGGGGGTGACGTGCTTCAGTCGTGCGCAGACGGGACAGGTGCCGTAACCGTTCGTGACCTTCTCGCTCACGTCTCGTGCCTCTCTTCCTCTCCCGTCACCGGGTCGGGGTACAGGTGCGGGTCGGAGGAGTCTACCGGGCGGACGGAACGCGACGGCATCACCGCGACGGGTGGGAAGATCCTCACCGGCCGGTCGGGTCGGCTTCCGGAGCGGATCGGACGCCTTCCGTGCCCGCGCGGGAACGGTGTGCGACGACCGGGAAATGGTGGAGCCGGCACGGTTCGGGTGACGAAAGACTCGCCCTTGTCACCGAACCGTGACGGATGTTCCGGCGTGAGCTCAGTGGGCCGCGTGGTACGCGTCGAGAACATTGGACGGGATCCGGCCGCGCTCCGAGATCTTCATCCCCTGCGCCACCGCCCATTCCCGAATCGCCTGGTTCTGCTGGCGGTCGGAAACGGGGCGCGAGGCCGGGGCGGGCGCGCTGCCCGAGGCGCGCCGGCCGGAGGTGCGGCGGGCCGCCGCAATGTACGGCGCCAGCGCCTCGCGCAGCCTCTCGGAATTCTTCGCCGACAGGTCGATCTCGTACGACTTGCCGTCGACGGAGAACTCGACCTGCTCGTCCGCCTCGCCGCCGTCCAGGTCGTCGATCAGCGTGACCGTGGTCTGCTTCGCCACGTTCCCTCAGCCCTTCTGCTCACCGGGACTCCTGCCCCCACCGGGCTCCACGCGGGCAGGAAGCATCGCCCGGCGCGGTGTCCGGGTGCTTTCCGGGAGCGGGGTGGATCGGTGTGCGGAACAGGAGAATGCGTCGCCGTCGACAATAAAGGAAGGCGTCGCGGAAAGTCGATTCGGGTCCCCTGTTCTGCGGGCACGCGTCGCCCGGATCACCCCTTCGGAGGCATCGGGCGGGTTTTGCGGCGCCCGATCCCGGGGGAGCGGCGGGATCCGCGGTAATGGCGCCGTTCAGGCGACCGGCGTCCACCAGTCCGCGGTCGGCGGCGGGCCCGTCAGGTCGATTCGCTGGCCCGGAACGGGCAGCGCGAGCGGGATTCCGGCCGTTTCCGCGGCGGCCCGCAACCGGGTCACGGGCTCCGACCAGGGATGGAGGCCGAGATTGAAGGTCGCCCAGTGCACGGGCAGCAGCACCCCGCCGCGGAGATCGCGGTGGGCGGCCACGCTTTCCTCCGGATTCATGTGGATGTCCGGCCACAGATCCGCGTAGGCGCCGATCGGCAGCAGCGTGACGTCGAACGGTCCCCAGCGCTCGCCCGCCCGGGCGAAGGCGGCGGTGTAGCCGGTGTCGCCGCCGAAGTACGCCCGGTGCCGCGGCCCCGCGACGGCCCACGAGGACCACAGCGTGGTGTCGCGCCGCAGACCGCGGCCGGAGAAGTGCCGCGCCTCGGCGCAGGTGAGGGTCAGCCCGGCCACCTCGGTCCGGCCGTCCCAGTCGAGCTCGACGATCCGGTCCTCCGGCACGCCCCACGCCCGCAGGTGCGCCCCGATCCCGAGCGGCACCACGAACGGCGCCGCACCGTGCCGCGGGTCGGCGACCAGCGCCCGGACGGTGGGCATGTCGAGGTGGTCGTAGTGGTCGTGCGAGATCAGCACGGCGTCGACCGGCGGCAGGTCGGCCAGCGGGAGGGGGGCCGGGTGCAGCCGGCGCGGTCCCACCAGGCGGGAGGGCGACACGCGCTCACCCCAGACCGGGTCGGCGAGCACGCGTCGCCCGTCGATCTCGAGCAGCACGCTGGAGTGCCCGAACCAGGTCACCGCCAGGTCCCCGGCGGGCCCGGTGTCCGGGCGGGTGACCGGGACCGGGCGGGTGGGCCGCCCGGCCCGCCTGCTGATGACGGCGCGCAGGGCGGCCGGCGCCGTGCCGGACGGCAGCCCGGTGCCGGGCTCGGTGTTGCGGAAGCGGCCCTCGCGGGCGTGCGCCGACCCGTCGGCGGCCCGGCGCAGCTCCTCGGGCGTGGCACCCATCGCGCGCGGGATGCCCCACGCGGCCGCGCCGGCCGCGGCGAGGCCGCCGGTGGCGGCGAGGGCGAGGGCGGTGAGCACCCCGGTGCGGAGGGGGAGCGGCGTCGGGCGGGCCACGCCCTACAGCGTACGAGCGCGCCCGGCGGGAGATCGCCGGGCGGTCTCAGCCCGCTCCCAGCCCGCGCCCGGGACGCCGGTCAGCTCGTCCGCAAGGCGGTGAGGGGCTCCGCCAGCTCCCGCCACTGGTCCTCCGGCACGCCCCGCTTCTCCGCGGGCAGCGCCTGGACGGCGACGTGGTCGGCGCCGGCGTCGAGGTGCGCCTGCACCCGGGCGACCACGGTGTCGACGTCGCCCCAGGCCACCAGGGCGTCGACGAAGGCGTCGGACCCGCCGTCGGCCAGGTCGGACTCGTCGAAGCCGAGGGTCTTGATGTTGTTCACGTAGTTCGGCTGGGCGAGGTAGGTCGCGGTGTAGCGGCGGCCGATCTCGCGCGCCCTCGCCGGGTCCGTCTCGAGCAGGACGGCCTGCTCGGGGCAGAGCAGGGGCCCCGCGCCGAGGGTCTCGCGCGCCCGGGCGGTGTGCTCGGGCGTGACGAAGTACGGGTGCGCCCCGTCCGTCCGCTCGCCGGAGAGCTCCAGCATCTTCGGCCGCAGCGCGGCGAGGACGTACCGGACCGGGGTGGTCGGCCGCTCGGCGGTGTACGGCGCCGCGTCGATGCCGTCGAGGTACTCGCGCATCGCGGTGAGCGGCTTGTCGTACTGGTGCCCGCGCAGGCCGCTGACCAGGTTCTGGTGGCTCACCCCGAGCCCGATCAGCACCCGCTCCGGGTAGGCCTCGGTCAGCGCCTTGGTGGCGCAGGAGGTGGCGACCGCGTCCCGCGCCCAGATGTTGGCGATGCCGGTCGCGCCGACCAGGCGCTCGGTCGCCGACAGCAGCATGGACAGGTGGACGAAGGGGTCCCGGCCGGCGACCTCGGGGATCCACACGGCGCCGTAGCCGAGGGACTCCAGCTCGGCCGCGAGCTCCCGGGCCCGCGCGGCGGGGACGACGTCGAGCGCGCCGGTCCACAGGCCGACGGCGGGGAGGGCGAAACGTGATCTCGTGTCCGTCACCCTCCGGACCCTAGGCTCCGGGGGTGAGCACCTCTACTGCGACGGAGCACCGGGTCTCGACCGAGCGGCGCGGCCGCGTCCTCCTGGTCCGGATGGAGCGGGCGGCCAAGCGCAACGCCGTCGACGCGGCCATGACCGCCGCGCTCGACGCCGCCCTCAACGAGCTCGAGGACGATCCCGGGCTGTGGTGCGGCGTCCTGACCGGCGGGCCGACGGTCTTCTGCGCGGGCACGGACCTCGCGGGCGGCGCGGGCGAGCCGACCGCGCGGGGCGGCAACTACGGCGTCGTCCGGAGGGAGCGGTCGACGCCGTTGATCGCGGCCGTCGAGGGCGTCGCGTACGGCGGCGGGTTCGAGATCGTGCTGGCCTGCGACCTGGTCGTGGCGGGCCGGTCGGCGCGGTTCGGGCTGCCGGAAGTGGCGCGCGGGCTGGTCGCGAACTGCGGGGCGCTGTTCCGGGCGCCGCGCCCGCTGCCGCTCAACGTCGCCAAGCAGATGCTGCTCACCGGGCAGCCCCTCGGTGCGGACCGGGCGTACGAGCTGGGCCTGGTCGTCGACGTCGTCGACGACGGGGGCGCCGAGGCCGCCGCGCTCGCCCTCGCCGAGCAGGTGTGCGCCAACGCCCCGGTGGCGGTGCGGGCCACGTTGCGGGCGGTCGAGACGGTCGCCGGGGAGCCCGACGAGCGGGGCTGGGCCGCCACCCGGGAGGCGACCGAGGCCGTGCTCGCCTCGGCCGACCGGCAGGAGGGCGTGGCCGCGTTCCTGGAGAAGCGCGAGCCGCGGTGGACCGGTCGGTAGCCTGCGATCATGACGGACGGGGCACGGCGGGACGAGCTGGTCCGGCTGCTCCAGGCCTACGCGACCGAGTCCGCGCGGCTCGCCCAGGCCTTCTCCGAGCAGCACGGCCTGCACACGACCGACCTGCATGCGCTCATCGCCGTGCTCAACGCCGACCGGGTCGGCGAGCCGCTCACGGCGGGCCGGCTCGGCGCCCACCTCGGCCTCTCCTCCGGGGCGACGACGGCGCTGGTGGACCGGCTCGAGCGGCACGACTACGTGCGCCGGGACCGCGACGAGCGGGACCGCCGCCGGGTGGTCCTGCGGTACGGCTCGGCCGCGGCCGGGATCGGCCAGGCGTTCTTCGGGCCGCTCGGCGCCGGGATGGACGCGATGCTGGAGGACTACGACGAGGCCGAGCTCGCCGCCGTCGCCCGGTTCCTGTCCGGGGTCACGGAGCTGGTGGCGCAGCGCCGCCGGGAGGTGCGGCCGCTCGCGTCCTCGTGACGGGGTCGCGGTATGTGCGCCTTCCCGTTGCGCACGGGCACCGCGGCGGGTGAGGCTCACGATCGTGAGCGACGCCGCCCTCCTCGATGCCCTCTCCTTCGAACCGCTGACCCCGACCGCGTACCTGGATCGCGCCGCCGCGGCGCACGGCGACCGGATCGGGGTCGTCGACGGGGACCGGCGGTGGACCTACGCCGAGCTGCACGAGCGGTGTACCCGGCTGGCCGGGGCGCTGGCCCCGATCGCGGACGGCCGGCCGGTGGCGGTGCTCGCGCCGAACACGCACGTGCTGCTGGAGGCGAACTTCGGGGTGCCGTGGGCGGGGGTGCCGCTGGTCGCGGTGAACACCCGGCTCTCGGCCGGCGAGGTGGCCTACATCCTGCAGCACTCGAAGGCCGCGGTGCTGATCCACGACCCGTCGTTCGACGCGCTGGTCGACGACGTGTTCGCGCAGCTCGACGCCCCGCCGCGCCGGATCCGCTCGGGTGCGGAGTACGAGGCGCTGCTGGCCGGCGCGGAGCCGCTGCACCGGACCCCGTCGGACGAGCGGTCGCTGTTGTCGATCAACTACACGTCGGGCACGACCGGTCGGCCCAAGGGCGTGATGTACCACCACCGGGGCGCCTACCTGCAGTCCGTGGCGATGGTGGGGCACACGGGGTTGACGCCGTCGAGCGTGCACCTGTGGACCTTGCCGATGTTCCACTGCAACGGCTGGTGCTTCCCGTGGGCAGTGACCGCGGCCGCGGCGACGCACGTGTGCCTGCCGAAGGTGGATCCGACGGAGGTGTGGCGGCTGATCCGCGAGGAGGGCGTGACGCACCTGAACGGGGCGCCCACGGTGCTGTCGATGATCGCGTACGCGAAGGACGCGTCGCCGTTGCCGGAGGGCCACACGGTCCGGATCGCGACGGGTGGGGCGCCGCCGTCGCCGGCGATCCTGCGGCGGATGGGGGAGCTGGGCTTCGAGGTCACGCACCTGTACGGGCTGACCGAGACCTACGGGCCGGCGATGCTGTGCGACTGGCGCCCGGAGTGGGACTCCCTGGACGCGGAGGCGCAGGCGCGGCTCAAGGCGCGGCAAGGCGTCGGGAACATGATCTCGTGCGCGGTCCGGGTGATCGGCGAGGACGGCGCCGACGTGCCCGCCGACGGCACCGCGACTGGGCAGATCGCGTTGCGCGGCAACAACCTGATGCTGGGCTACCTCGACGACCCGGAGGCGACCGCGGCGGCGGCGCCGGACGGCTGGTTCCGGACCGGGGACATCGGCGTCGTGCATCCCGACGGGTACGTGGAGCTCCGCGACCGCTCGAAGGACGTGATCATCTCCGGTGGGGAGAACATCGCGTCGGTCGAGGTCGAGCAGGCGATCATGGACCATCCGGCGGTGCTGGAGGTGGCGGTGATCGCGGTGCCCGACGAGCGGTGGGGCGAGGTCCCGGCGGCGTACGTGACGCTGCAGGAGGGCGCGTCGGCGACCGAGGAGGAGATCGTCGAACATGTGCGTGGGCGGCTGGCGCGGTTCAAGGCGCCCAAGTCCGTGACCTTCGGCGAGCTGCCCAAGACCTCCACCGGCAAGATCCAGAAGTTCGTGCTGCGCGACAAGGCGTGGGCGGGGGTCGAACGCCGGATCCAGTGAGCGAACGGCACTCTCGCTCACTCCTGGTGAGCGAGAGCGCCGCTCGTCCGGTGCAGGTCAGGTGCTGAGCTTGCTCATCGTCTTCCACTCGTCCCACGGCACCGCCCAGTCGTAGATGTCGCCGTCCTGCGCGGACAGCGGGACGCTGCTGCCGGTCACCTCGACCGGGTCGCCGTAGATGGCCGTGTCGAAGTAGGCCTTGGCGTTCTTGATGGACAAGTTGATGCAGCCGTGCGAGATGTTCCGCCGGCCCTGCGCGGACTGCGAGGCCGGGTTGGCGTGGATGAACTCGCCGTTGTTGGAGATCCGCACCGCCCAGTACTCCGGCATGTTCACGTAGCCGTAGTCCGGGTTGGACATCAGGACCTTCTCGGACTTCGCCATGACGATGTGGATGCCGCTGCGGGTGACCCGGCGCGGGTCGTTCTCCAGGCCGTAGCTGGCGGGCAGGTCCAGGACCTGCTGCCCGTCCCGGATCACGACGATCCGGTGGCTGTCCTCGTCGGCCTTCACGATCTGGCTGCGGCCGATGGTGAAGTGGGTGGTCAGGTCGGCGGAGCCGTAGCCGGCGGTGCCGAGGTCCTTGCCGTACAGCGGCACGACCACCGAGACCTGCGTGCCGACCGGCCAGTACTCCTTGGGCCGCCAGTGCACCCGCGAGCCGCCCCAGTCGTCCGGCAGCCAGGCCCAGGCGCCCTCGACCGGGGTCGACGTCGTGATCCGCAGCCCGCGCTCGACCTCCGCCTTCGCCTCGTCGGACAGGTCGCGGTCGAAGCGGATCGCGACGGGTGCGGCGATGCCGACGGTCGCCCCGTCGCCGATGTTGGCCGAGGCCTCGACCAGGCGCCTCGGAGCGACGGTGGTGAAGGAGCCGGCCAGCGGGGTGACCGCGCCGTCGGGCGCCACCATCGAGCCGCTCCAGGTGTAGGTCTCGCGGTAGGCGAGCGGCGCGGTGGCGGTCCACTGGGCCTGGTCGCCGGAGTAGCTGCCGGGCAGCGCCTCGCCGTCCGAGTCGGTGAGCGCGACGTCCCGCAGGGTGCCCGCGCTCGCGGACGCCCGGCACGTCCGGGAGGCCGACACCGCCGTACGGATCGGGCCCGCCCCCGCCGCCCAG
>NZ_JBEZDN010000189.1:0-11014 GCF_040648315.1 Pseudonocardia sp. NPDC049154 | reverse complement strand
CGTCGCAACGCCCTCGGGTTCCGCAACCTGATCAACTACCGCATCCGGTCGCTACTGCACTGCGGAGCCCTCGCACTCTAAATCCGGAAGAGCCGGGTAAGGCCCGTCAGCCACGCCGATCTTGAGCCGGTTGTCGTTGAACAACGGATTACTCATGCCGGGCCACCGTTCCCGAAGGCGACGACGTCCATCGTCTTCTCGCCGCCGGGACGGGCCTTGTCGCGCGGTTTCCGACGCGGGGCCGGGGTGCGGAACGCGGCGTTCGTCACGCCCGGCTGGTGCTCTTTCGTGATCATTTCCTCGTCCTTGAGTTGTCGAACACGAAGATCGACACGACCGGAGATGGTCGCCGCGGTCGCACGGGGTGGTTCGGTGCTGCCCATCGGCCAGGACGCCTGCCGCGGGGACAAAACCCGCAGGGACCGGCTCCACGTAGGGACAGGCCGATGCGGAGTTCGCCGGCCAGAGCCTGACTCTAGGGCGCGGAGGGCTCCGCGGCGGTGACGACGGTGCCGGTCCGGCGCGCCGTACGTGGCAGCAGAGCGACGCTGACGAGGCTCAGGATCGACACCACCGAGAGATAGCCCGCGATAGCCGTGGAGGAGCCCGTGGTGGCGAGGATCGTGGTGGCGACCACCGGCGTGATACCCCCGCCGACCACCGAACCGAGCTGGAAGGCCAGCGATGCGCCCGTGTATCGCATGCTCGGGGAGAACGCCGTGGTCACGATGATCGCCTGGACACCGACCATCGGGCCGAGGACGACGGCCAAAACGGCGAGTGCGCCGAAGACTCCGGCAACTGTGGCGGTGTCGAAGAGTGCGAAGGCGACGAAGACCACCACCACTGATGCGCCCGTCCCCGCGAGGAACACCCGGGTCGGGCTCATCCGATCGGAGATCCGGGCCGAGACCACCACCGCGGCCAGGAAGACCAGCGCGGCGGCACTGATCAGCAGGAGCATGGTCTTCTGGGGAATCCCGACCCCGGTCCCGTAGGACAGCAGGTAGACCGAGAACAGGTAGCCGAGGGCGGAGGGCGCCAGCGAGACGCCAGCCCCGAGGACGATGCTCAGCGGGTTGGTCGTGAGCACCTCGAGGACCGGGAGACGGCGGACCGCTCCGTCCCGACGGGCCGCCTCGAACACCGGGCTCTCCTCGAGGCGCAGTCGGACGAACAACGCGACGACGACCAGCATCGCGCTGAGTACAAACGGGATGCGCCAGCCCCATGCCACAAAGCTGGCGGGGCCGACCACCAGGCTGGTGAGGAGGAAGACCAGGTTGGACAGGACGATCCCGGCCGGGATGCCCATCTGCGGAAACGAGGAGAAGGACGCCCGTCTCCCTTCTGGGGCGTGCTCGGTGGCCATGAGCACCGCGCCACCCCACTCACCCCCGACGCCGAGACCCTGGACCAGCCGGAGCAGGATCAGCAGCACCGGCGCGGCGGCCCCGATCTGCGCATAGGTGGGCAACAGGGCGATGCAGAACGTACCCAGGCCCATGATCAGCAGGGACGCGACGAGGGTCGGTTTGCGGCCGAAGCGGTCTCCGAAGTGGCCGAACAGGATCCCGCCCACGGGCCGGGCGACGAAGCCGGACGCGAACGTGCCGAACGACGCGATGAGGGCGGCTGCGGGGGAGAGGTCGGTGAAGAACTGCGGCCCGAAGACGATGGCGGCCGCGGCTCCGTAGATGAAGAAGTCGTACCACTCGATCGTGGTGCCGAGGAAGGTGGCGGCGGCAACTCGACCGGCCTTGGCCTGCCGCGGTTCGGGAGAGACGTCAGACATCGGTGTCCTTCGGTAGGGTTCGGCACTGGGCCGGTCCGACAGCCGGGAACGTTCACGACGGCCGGGCGAGCGCGGTCGGAGTGTTCGCCCGCCAGGGCGATCTGCGTGTCAGTCGGACGGGACGGTGTTAGGCGGTGACGGGCACCAGCAGGTGGGAGTCGAAGCGGCCGCCCGTGTGGATGATGTGTGCACCTCGGTTCACGGTGTCCTCGTGCCGGGCGAAGACGGTGGGCTTGGGGTACTTGTGCACGTCGGTGCCCTGCACGACCAGCCGGAGCCGGTCACCCGGTTCGAAGCTCGTGCCGGACGGAAGGATCTCGATGTCGAGCCGGGTCGGCTTCCCGGTCTCGAGGCCGAGGAGCCGCTGGTAGGCGAGGACCGGCATGTAGTCGGTGGATCGCTCGACGTCGAGCTCGCGGTGCGAGGCACGGAGCCAGCCCAGGGCCACGGCTCCGTCCTCGAAGTTTCCGTAGTAGGGAAAGGTCACGACCTCTCCGGCTGCGTTGATCTTCCAGACCGCCAGGAAGAGGTCGAGGTCGTCCGCCTCCGCGGACATATAGAGTGTCGCCTTCATGTGGCCGACGAGTTCGACCGGGCGATCGAAGGCGACCTCGAACTCGGCGCGATGCGCCCCGGGACCGCTTCCGGCGCCGTCGTAGGTGGCGACGTGCTCGTCGGTCGGCAGCCTCCAGTTGAGGCTGCCGTCGCCAGCGTCGAGGAACAGCTTCGTGTAGGTGGTGCGCGCCGGTGGCCATTCCTGCTCCGCGCGGACGGTTACCTCGCCGCAGGACCGACGAACCTCGAGCCGTGCCGGCGGCCAGTTCGACAGTTCGTTGTCGATTCCCTTGAGGTAGTGGTCGAAGAAGGTTCGCTGGCGTTCGACGCTGCCGGGCTCGTAGTAGTGAGCCCATTTCTTCCCGCCGTGGATCTCCAGCCATTTGTCGGGAGAGGAGATGCGGGTGAAGCCTTCGATCGTGCCTCGGGTGTGCAGCCCCTGGTCGCTCCAGCTCGCGACGACGTATGCCGGCGTCCGTATCCTGGCCAGGTCAGCGGATTTGCTCTGCCAGAACTCGTCGTAGAACGGATGCTCTGCGGTTTCGCGTTCCAGGTCCTCGATCTGCGTGCGGCTCGCTCCCCAGCGATCCCAGAGGTAGGGCCAGAACCACGTGGAGGGAATTCCGCCGTGCCGGACCACTTCCCGATAGGTGTCAGTCCAGCCCTCGTACGGGTTGATGGCGGCAAGGTGCGGAGGTTCCAGTTCGGCCACGCGCCACTGCGAGACCGTCAGATAGGAGACGCCGGACAGCCCGACCTTCCCGTTGCTCCACGGCTGCGTGCCTGCCCATTCGATGAGGTCGTAGAAGGCGAGCGCCTCTTCCGGTGAGCAGTACGTCGCCGCTCCCTCGGAGTTCCACGTCCCGGGCAGGTCGGCCAGCACGACTGCATAGCCGTGGCTCACCCAGTACACCGGATCGGGGCACTCGAAGGCGGTGTGGCGACTGGTCCATTCGTCCTTGACGCCTGCGTCCGGAAAGATCTTCTGGACGGGGAGCGGGTTGTGCTTGCCGTAGGGCATCCAACTGATCAGCGGCGGAGCCGCCACCGCGTCGTCCAGGGGCCGGAAGACGTCGACGAAGATCGTGTCGCCGGTCCGCAACGTGACCGGGACGTCGCGCTCGACGAGCATGCCGTCCTCGACCGTTCGGCGGTACTCCGCCTCGGCCCCTCCGCGGGATTCCGGCGTCATCCGCGGTGGCCGGAACCGGTACTCGAAGTTCGACATCGCACCTTCTGTTTGTGTCGCCGAGAAGAGCTTGACCGACCCGGGAGTCACCTGGGCGAGGAGTGCACATAGCCTCCGGTGGCCCGAGACTGCGGCGACGGGCGAGCTGGTCGCCGGGATGTCTACCGGAGGACCGGGTCGCAGCGGACACAGTTGTCCGTTCAATGGTCACGATGGACGCGTCGGGTGTCGGCTACAGCGCGCTGGCGGTCGGACTGCGAGCGGGTCGCCACCCGAGCATGCGAGAAAGGGCAAGCCCGCTCGTCACGACCGAGGGGAGGGTGGCGTGGGGTTTCACCGATCCTGCGCGCACGACGACGGAGAGTGCGGCGACGACCCGACCCTCGGCATCCATGATCCGGGTTGCGACCGAGTCGGCGTCATCGGTGAACTCTCCGCGTACTATCGCCGTGCCCGTTCGCCGGCAGGCGGCCATCTGACTGCGCAGCTCGACCGGATCGACCACCGTGCGGTCGGTGTAGCGGCGCAGTGGTCCACTCAGGACCTTGTCGATGAGCTCCTGATCAGCGTGGCTGAGCAGCACCTTCCCGACCCCACAACAGTGCAGCGGCTGCCGCCCTCCCACGTGCGACGCGAGCGGAAGCGCACCGGGCGCGGACAGTCGTTCGATGATAACGGCTTCCTGTCCCTCCAGGACCGCCAGCTGAACGTGCTGCTGCAGCGCGGTGTAGAGGTCTTCGAGGAAGGGCTGCGCCAGCGTGCGCAGCGATTCGGTGAGCGGCGCGAGCGTCCCGAGCTGCCACAGGCGCAGGCCGACGGTGTAGCGCCCGGAGTCGTCGCGCTGCAGGGCTCCGACACTCACCAGCTCCAGGACCAGCCGGCGAACGGTGGCACGTGACATGCCGGTCATCCGCGTCAAGTCGGCAACGCTCAGGCACGGGTGATCGCTGCTGAAGGCGAAGAGCACCTCGAGCAGACGCGAACTCACCGTTCGCCCCGGGTCGTTGGTCCTGGGCATTCGACCTCCTCCTGACACGGGCGTCGACGATGCCGCCCGCCGGGGCACTGTAGTCCTTCAACTGTTCATTCAACGGGCAAGGGCGCCCGGCCGCACGACCGTGCCCTCAGCATGAGCACCGAGCGAGTTCGCACGTACCCTCGTTATCGATTGCGGAAGTGGGTTGCAAGCGGGATGTCCAGTACAACGACGGCGAAGCCGGAGGTTGTCATCCTGGGCGGCGGGATCGGGGGGTTGGCCGCGGCCGCCTTTCTCGATCGCGCCGGCTTGACGAGCACGATCTATGAACAGGCCAAGGAGCTCACCGAAGTGGGCGCCGGGCTGGTCGTCGCGCCCAACGCCGCGCGCCTACTACGTCGGCTGGGTGTCCTCGACCGCTTCGCGAAGCGGGCGGTGACGCTCGCAGTCGGATGGGAGTTCCGCCGCTGGAGCGACGGCACGGTCCTGTCGGCCGAGAACCTCGACGCGGCCTGCACGCGCCTCTACGGCGAGGAGACCTACACGGCCCATCGGGCCGACCTGCTCGACGCCCTGCGCTCCGCCGTTCCCCTCGACGCCGTCCGGCTCGGCAAACGGTGCATCGACCTCACCCTCGGCGGCCCCCGCCCGACGGTGCACTTCGCCGACGGGGAGGTGGTCGAGGCCGACGTCGTGATCGGGGCCGACGGGGTGCACTCGATAGTCCGCGGCGCCGTCGCGCATCCCGAACCGCCGACCGACTCGGGCATCTGCGCCTTCCGCGCCCTCGTCCCCGCCGATCGCGCACCGGAGTTCGCCCGACGCAACGCCCAGACGCTGTGGATCGGTCCCGGCCACCACCTGGTGCACTACCCCGTGTCGGCCGGGCGCCTGATCAACCTGGTGGCCTTCGCCCCGGCCGGGGGCTACTCGGTGGAGTCGTGGAGTGCGACGGCAACTGTGGACGAGTTCGTCGCCGAGTTCGACGGTTGGGACCCGAGGTTGGTCGACCTGATCCGGGCCGCCAACAGGCCGGGCCGATGGGCGCTGCTGGACCGGGCGCCCCTGACCCGGTGGAGCGCCGGGCCGGCGACACTCCTGGGGGACGCCGCCCACGCGATGTTCCCGTTCTTCGCCCAGGGGGCGGCCCAGGCCATCGAGGACGCGGCCGTCCTCGCACGCTGCCTGGCCGACGACGCCGAGCAGCCTGCACGAGCAGTTCGCCGCTACGAGGCGCTGCGCATCCCGCGCACCAGCCGACTCCAGCAGATCAGCCACGCCAGGTCACTCGTCAACCATCTCCCGGACGGCCCGGAGCAACGAGCGCGTGACCGTTCCTTCACCGACACCGACCCCCTCGTGTCCAACGGCTGGATCTACGCCTACGACGCCGAGCAGGTGGACGCTCCTGCCGTGGGCGCTCGATGAGGTTCGTCCACGACACCCTGCCGCAGCGCGTACGGTTCGCCACCGGCGAGGCGGCGGAGCACCTCGCCCAGGAGGTCCGGAACCTGGGGGCCACCCGCCTGATGGTCATCGCCAGTCGGCCGCAACGGGTGGTGGCCGAGCGCTTGGTCACCGATCTGCCCGTGGCCATCTGGCATCACGACATCGCGATGCACGTGCCCCGCCCCGTTGCGGAGCGGACATGCCATATCGCTGCCCTCCACGCCGTCGACTGCCTGGTCTCGGTCGGCGGCGGATCGACGACCGGACTGGCCAAGGCCGTCGCGCTCAAGACCGCCCTGCCCATCATCGCCGTCCCCACGACGTATGCCGGTTCGGAGGCGACACCGGTGTGGGGCATGACGGAGGACGACCACAAGCAGACCGGCGCCGACCCACGGGCCCTTCCCCGCGCCGTCATCTACGACGCCTCGCTGAGCCGGTCCTTGCCGGTCGACATCAGCGTGGCGAGCGGGCTGAACGCGCTTGCCCACAGCATCGACTCCCTATGGGGGCCCCGCGCCAATCCGGTCAACGCGACCCTCGCAGCGGAGGGCATCCGGGCTCTCGCCATCGGCCTCCCCTCGGTCAAGGCCGAGCCGGACGACCTGGCGGCCCGGGAACAGACCCTTTACGGGGCCTACCTCGCCGCCACCGCGTTCGCCTCCGCCGGCGCGGGCCTCCACCACAAGATCTGCCACGTCCTCGGCGGTATGTTCGGCCTGCCGCATGCGCAGACCCACGCCATCGTCCTGCCCCACGTGCTGGCGCTCAACGCACCGCACGCCGAGGACGCGGAACGCCGGATAGCTGCGGCTCTCGGGGCGCCCACCGCCGAGGGCGGACTAAGGCACTTCCGGGAACGCCTCGACCCGCCCGTCGCTCTGCGCGACCACGGCATGCCGGCCAACGCCATCATCCCCGCCGCGGAGGCCGTGCTGGCAGAGGCGCCGCCTCAGAACCCGGCACGACTCAGCACCGACAATCTCACGGCCCTTCTCCGGGCCGCCTGGGAAGGACGCCTGCCATGACCGTCCCGCCGGAGCAACAAGCTCGGGAGGCAGAACTGGCCCATCGGGTCGAGCGCTCGTTCGACGCGTGCACCAATCCACGCCTGAGAATGATCATGACCGCGCTGGTGCGGCACCTGCACGACTTGATCCGCGAGGTCCGCCTGACCGAGCACGAGTGGACCCAGGCCATCGACTTCCTCACCCGTTGCGGCCACATCACCGACGACAAACGGCAGGAGTTCATCCTCCTGTCCGACGTGCTTGGCAGTTCCATGCAAACCGTCACCGTGAACGACCAGGCCTGCGGCGACGCCACAGAAGCCACTGTGTTCGGCCCCTTCTTCGTCGAAGGATCCCCGCAGATACCGGTCGGTGGGGACATCGCGTTCGGCGCTGTCGGAGAGCCGTGCTGGCTCGAAGGCACGGTCACGGGCGCGGCCGGAGAGATCATCCCGAACGCGCGCATCGAGGTCTGGGAAGCCGACGAGGACGGACTCTACGACGTGCAGCGCGGAGACGACCGGATCGCCGGGCGCGCCCATCTCTTCACCGGCGACGACGGGCGCTACTCCTTCTGGGGACTGACCCCCACGCCGTACCCCATCCCCCACGACGGGCCGGTCGGCCAGCTGCTCCGCGCGGTGGGCCGCTCGCCCATGCGGGCGTCGCACCTGCACTTCCGGGTGTCCCATCCCGACTATCGGACCCTTGTCACGCACATCTTCGTGCGGGGAGACCAGCTGCTCGACTCCGACGCCGTCTTCGGCGTCAGGCCGTCGTTGGTCAAGGACTTCGTGCGTCAGCCGATCGGCACACCGACGCCAGACGGCCGAGTCATCCCCGATAAGACATGGAGCCGAGCGCAATTCGACATCGCCCTCGCCCCGACGGATGCGTGAGGCTACCTTCCCTACCGCTGCAGCCGCCGGCGTGCTCATTCAGTAGTGACTACCACGTCTGTTGGGGCCGCGTGTTAGCCCACAACCGCGTCCGTAGTCTGCTGCACGAGCGGCGCAAGCACGACACGAGCAGGCCCCGGGTGGTCTCGATCGCGACAGGGGGATCGGCGCGTCGAGGCTGTCGCCGTGGGCGGCGAGCGCCTCGAGGAGCTGGTTCCAGCCGTCTATGTCGGCCGGGCCGGACGGCGCGACCATCGGCCCTGGACCCGCGCTCGCATCCGGCGGCCCGGCGCAGCTGGGCGAGCGCGGAGGCGACCCCGCCAGAAGCGCGAGCACGCCGTGGTTGATGTGCGACCAGGGCGGCCGGGCCCGATGGGGGCGAGGCCAGGACACTTCGAGCCCGGCGCGCGTCTTGTCGATGGTCGAAGCTGACACCCGCGGCGTGCGATGCACCGGCGCGGGTTTGTGCGGTGCTCGCCGCACCGGACGAGGTCCGTGGCGAGGTCGTCCACGACCCGGTCCCTTGGGATCATGGACCTCGAGGCCGCAACTCCCGCCAGAGGGCCGGGGTGCTGAACGCGCCGTTGGTCACAGCCCGGCCGATGCCCTGTAGGGGAGGCGCGCATGGGCGCGCGACTGATGCGAGCGGCAGGACTGGGGAAGCGGTGAACAGGGGCACGCCACGCGACGACGACACGGTTGCGGTCGGGGTGGTCGGCGAAGCGACCGAACTCGAGGAATCCGCTCGGCAACGGCATCGGCGGGCAGGGCGTGGCGCGCCACCTCCGCGCTTCCTGCGCTCGTCGGCTGCGACGGTCAGCAGCAGGGTCTCCTCGGGGTCCCCGACGACGGAGTGGATCGTGACTTTCACGTCGGTCCTCCAACAGCGAGGCGCATCGGGAACTGGTCGTGCTTGATCCGGACACCACGAAGCGTCCACAGGTCGTGCGTGGTGAGGCTGGCTGGCGGCCCTGACCACCCCTTGATCGGTGCGCGCGGGCCGCGAGATCGGCCGGATCTCGGTGCCGTCGGCGGGGCTGCGGGTGGTCAGCCGCCTACCCTCCGCGGCGGGCACGCTGCGCCCGTCGATCCAGTGGTCAACCGTCGGAGTTCACGTCGGCGAGCAGCCTGGTGCTGGCCCGGTTGGCCACCGAGATCGGGTTCCCGCTACCCAGCCGTGCGCATCGTCCGGGTTCGGTGCGCGCGTGTAGACGGCGAACATCGGCATGCGGGCGGCTCCAACGGGTGAAGGGAACGATGCACAGGACGACAGAAGCGGGTGGAGCGCGCAGGTCGGCGATCGCCGTACCGGGCGGCTGCCGGGCACGGCGATCGCGAGACGTTCAGAGCAGCGGGCTACTGCCGGGGAAAGCCCGCCTCACGCAGGCGCGTGCCCCAGATGCCGGACTTTCCGGGCGCAATGATTCCGTTGGGGTCGAGGGCGTCCTTGATGGTTTCGTTGAACCGGCGCTGTGCGTGGTGGTTGAAGCCGAACTGGTCGGCTGCGAGGTCCATGAATGACAGGTGGGCGCGGTACTCCCCGTACCCGAGCTTGCCCGCCGTCGCGACCATTCGTTTGGCGTGCAGATAAGCCGCCTGCACCTGACCCTCGTTCTGCCTGTCGAAGGGGATGATGTTGACCATCGCTGCCGATCGAGCGTTGATCGGCAGGATCCCCATCAGGTAGTCGAAGCCCGCCTCGTTGCACATCCTCGAGAACAGGTTCTGAGCGGCCTGAGTGTGCTTCGCGGTCATCGGGACCACCGGCGAGAAGTCGACGTGGCCGCCCTGGTCGCCTCCCGACCATCCGGCCATCTTGTAGAGGTCCATGCTCGGAACGCCGATCTGGACGCGCTCGCTCGGGTTGGGCAGCGTCTCCCACGCCTCGGGGCCGTGCTTCTGCCCGATGACCGTGGCCGTGCTGATGGCCTCGAAGCGCCCTCTTGATCTTCGCGAAGTTGTGGTCGACGACCGACTCGTCGCCGTACAGCGCGAAGCGCATCAGCCAACGTCCGAGACCGAGTTCCTTGGCGATCTTGTCGATGATCGCGTCGGGCATCGAACCCTCGCCGTCGTACCAGTCCGCGCGAGCGGTCAGCATGGACGCCATGCAGAGGGTGTTGGTGATCTGCGGACGCATGTTGATCGTGCCGTCGAGCATGAGGCCGCGCAGCGCGTCGACCACGGCGGGCATCTGTGAGTCGTCCCAGAGCTGGAGCCAGAGGGGCATGTAGATCTCGGGCTTCGGCATCAGCCAGTAGCCCATCTTGGTCACGATGCCGTAGTTGGACTGCATGAACAGCTCGGTGGACGTCGGGCCGAGACCGCGCTTGTAGAGCGGCCACGTCGGGTTGTTGTCCATGGCGCCGGAGCCGGTGCGAAGGAGGTCGCCGTTCGGCAGGACGACCTCGAAACCGCAATGCGATGCCTGGTCGAGGCTGTACGGCAGGTAGGTCAGTCCGTGCTCAAGGGTGTTGGACACCACGCCGCCCCAGCCGATGTCGACGACGGAGGCGACGAGGCGGTGTCCGCCGGCTTCAATCGCATCGTGCAGGTCGAACCAGGTCACTCCCGGCTCGACGATGGCGTAACCGAGCTCCTCGTTGATCTCGAGGATCCTGTTCATGTTGCGGAAGGACAGCATCAGCGAGCCCGGTAGCTGGGGTGCGGCGCCGCCGTACCCGTTGTTCCTCCCGCGACTGACTGGCCAAACCGGGATCCGGTGCTGGTTGGCGAGACGGACGATGGCCCGGACGTCCTCGACACTGGTGGGACTGACCACCGCCGACGGGATATTCGTCGCGGAACCGGCATATTGGAAGGGATCCTGGAATTCCGCAATGGTCTCGGGATCAGCGGCGAGCTTGTCCGTACCGATCGCCGTAGCGATGGCGGCGAGGGCGCGGTCCAGGTCGCCATCTGTGAGCCCGAAGGGGACCGGCCTAATGATCTCAGAGGTGACGTCGGTTGAGCTTGGCCCCTGAGGCCGGACACCTCCTCTGAGGCGGACCTCGTCCGCCGGGAAGGATGTCGTTCGTGCCCGCTTCTCACCCGCCGGAGTTCCGGCAGCGCGCCATCGACCTTGCGCGTTCGAAGGTCAAGCCCGTCGCCGAGATCGCGAAGGACCTGTCGATCTCCGAG
>NZ_JBEZDN010000188.1:0-11245 GCF_040648315.1 Pseudonocardia sp. NPDC049154 | reverse complement strand
CGCGGACTCGTCCCACAGATAGTTCGACCGGATCAGCGTGGTGTTGCGGGCCATGTTCCCACCCGCCAACCAGCCCCTCTCCAGCACCGCCACGTTCGTGATCCCGTGATTACGCGCCAGGTAGTGCGCCGTGGCCAGCCCGTGCCCACCCCCACCCACGATCACCACGTCATAGGACTTCCGCGGCTCCGGCGTCCGCCACAGGAAATCGGGATGCTCCGGAAGCTGCTCGGCCATGCAGGACTCCGTCCGACGGTCTGCGCGAAGAGATCGTGCAGACTGGTATATCAATCGTGAGGTACGGTAGGCATACCATCGAGGTCGGTCAAGGGGAGGGAACGTGAGCGTCGCTGCCGCGGGAGAAGTGGGGTCGCTGGCCGATCGCGCGTACGAGGCGATCCGGGACCGCCTCGTCATGCTCGAGATCCGGCCCGGCGACCCGCTCAACGACGACCGGCTGGCCGCCGAGCTCGGCACCGGCCGGACCCCGGTGCGGGAGGCGCTGAAACGGCTGGAGGGGGACCGGCTCGTCGTCGCCTATCCGCGGCGGGGCACCTTCGCGACGGCCGTCGACATCACCGACCTGGCGAACCTGTCCGAGGTCCGGCTGAGCCTGGAGCCGCTCGCCGCCCGCTCCGCCGCGCGGAACGCGGGCTCCGTCGACCGCGCGGAGCTGAGCCGCCTCGGCGACCGCATCGCCGCGCTCGACCCCGCCGGCGACCCGCGCGAGCTGCTGCGCGCCGACGTCGAGGTCCACCGGGCGCTCTACCGCGCCACGGGCAACCCGCACCTCGAGGACGTCTGCGTGCGGCTCGACAACCTCGCCACCCGCATCTGGGTGCTGTTCCTCGACCGGCTCCCCGCTCTGCCCGGGCACGTCCACGAGCACGCCGATCTCCTCCGCGCCGTGGTCGTGGGGGAGGAGGAGAAGGCGGCGGAGCTGGCCCTCGCGCACGTCGTCGGGTTCGAGAAGGCGATCCGCGCCCTCCTGTGACGCGGCGAACGGTGGCTCATACCTGGTGAGCGAACGGGCCGCTCGCCGGGCAGCGGTCGCCCGACGTCGCACGCGGAACCGTCGCGGCCCACCGGGAGCGAACGGCGCTCTCGTTCATTCCTCGTGAGCGAGCGCGCCGCTCGCTCATGGGGTGGAAGTCGCGGCCGTCAGAATCGTCCGCCGCCGCCCCGACGGCCGCGGCTGGAGGAGCCGCCGAAGCTGCCGGGGACGCGGCCACCGGAGCGGCCACCGCCACCGGATCGGCCACCCCCGAAGCCGTCGCCGGATCCGCCGCCCCCGAAGCCCCCGCCGCCGCGGTAGCCGCCGCCCCGCATCGCCTCGGACAGGATCCCGCCGAGCACCAGCGCGCCGAGCTCCCCGCCGAAGCCGCTGCCGCTGCCGCCCCCGGAGGGCCCCGACCAGCGCGAGACGTCCGCCTGCGCCAGCTGCAAGGCCTCCTGCGCCCGCGCCTCCGCCTGCTGTGCCTCGCGCAGCGTCGCAGCCGGGTCGCCACCCGCCGTCGCCGCCGCGAGGTGCCGCTGCGCCTCGGCGAGCCGGGTCCGCGCCGGTGCGCCCACCGCGCCGCGCCGCGTGGACACGAAGTCCGACGCCGCCGCCACCGCCGAACCGGCCGTGACCAGCGCCTGCTCCCACGCGGCCGTCGCCCGGCGGGCCCGTTCGGCGGACTCCCGGGCGTCCGCGATCGCCGCGTCGAGCGTGGCGCCCGCCTCGTCGAGCAGGTGCAGCGCGGCGATCGGGTCGGGGAGCGCGGCCGTCCCGCCGTCGGGCGCGACCCCGTCGTCCGTCCCGCGCGCCGCCGTGTCCGCGGCCTCCACCGCCGCCCGCGCCCGCGCCGTCACGCCGGGGTCGACCTCCGGCAGTGCCGAAGCCTCGGCCAGGTCCTGCTCCACCTCCGCCCGCGCGGCCGGCACCCGGGCCGCCGCGTCGGTCAGCTCGGTCTCGCGGCGGGCGATCCCGTCGAGCAGGGTCTCCGCCTGCGTCGCCGCGTCCTCCGCCGCCCGCCCGTCGACCACGGCGAGCGCGGGTTGCGACGCGCCGAGCCGGGCCCGCGCCTCGTCGAGCTCCTTCTGCGCGTCCGCGAGCAGCGCGTGGGCCTGCGGCAGGTTCTCCGTCAGGGGCTCCAGCGCCGTCGGGGCCCACTGCCGGCCGAGCTCGGCCCAGTGCTGCTCGGCCTCGGGCACCCGGGCGATGAGCCCGAAGAGCCGGGCGGCGATCCCGTCGACGTAGCCGGCCGCGTCGGCCTCCAGGGCGCGGAGCCGGTCGAAGGCCTCGACCTGGTGGTCGAGCCGGTCGTCGGCCTGCGTCGCGAGCCGGATGATCTCTCCGTGCATCGCGCGCTGCTCCGGCTCGGTCTCGGGGACGTCGTCGTCGAGCCGTTGGCGGATCTCGAAGGCGGCGAGCATGTCCGCCCGCGAGGCCTTGAGCGCCGCGGCGAACCCGGCGACCGCCTCCTCGCCGAAGTGCGCGCGGGCGGCGGAGAGCTCGCGCTCCGAGGTGCCGACGGCGTCGTCGACCTGCAGGAGCGCCTGGCTGGAGCGGTGGGCGAGGTCCTCGGTGGACTCGCCGGGCGCCGGGTCGGGCGGTCCGGTGGGGGCCGGCGCCTGCGTCGGGGCCTGGCGGGCAGGACGCCGCCGCCGGCTCACCAGCCACGCCGCCCCACCCGCGACGACCACTCCACCGCCGACCAGCAACGGGATCCCGATGCCGCTGCCGGTCTCGCGCAGCCCGTCCGCCAGCCCGACGGCGGCACCTGCCCAGTCGCCCCGCGCGAGGGCCGGCTCGAGGCTGTCCCGCCGGATCTGCAGGATCGACGCGTCGGACTCGGGGAAGCCGTCGTCGACGGACAGCGCGGAGACCCGGTCGTCCGTCGCGACCGCGAGCAGCACCTGGTCGCGCCCGAGCTGGGAGGCGACGGCGGTCGCGTCGGCCCACTGCTGCCCGTCCCGGCCGTCGAAGGACCGCACGTAGACGACGAACAGGTCGTAGCCGCGGTCGGCGCGCAGCCGGTCGACCGCCTCGGTGACCCGGGCGCGACCGGCGGCGTCGAGCGCTCCGGCCCGGTCGGTGACGGGACCGGGCACCCGGAAGGGCGGGTCGGCGGCGGCACTGCCGGGCAGCACCAGGAACGGCAGGACGAGCAGGACGGCGAGCGCGGCGAACCGGCGCACGGTGATCTCCTTCGGCAGGGCGACGCCCGCAATCTTGGACCCCCGCCCCGACGGGCTACAGACCGCCCGTGAGCAGCGCCCGCAGCTCGAGCACGATCCGCTCCTTCAGCTCCTCGTGCCGCGCCCCGGCGGCGTGCTCGGCGCCGTGCAGGTCCGGGTAGCGCCAGACGGGCAAGAACTTGTAGTCGTCCGGCTCCCACTCGTACCGCGCGTGGACGTGCCCGTGCAGGTGCGGCCAGGTGTTGCCGAGGACCTCGTAGTTGACCCGGCGGAACTGCGGGTCGTCCCGCAGCGCGGTGCGCACGGCCTGGCCGAGCAGCGACAGCTCGTACAGGAAGCGGATCCGCTCGGTCTCCTCGAGGTCGTCGAGGTGCTCGACCTCGGCCCGGTGGATCAGCAGGCAGTAGCCGGGGAGCTTCTGGTGGTCGCCGAACACCGCGAACCCCGACGCCGTCTCGGCGATCAGGTTCGGGAGCTTCTCGCCGCGCCGGAGGGCCTCGAGGCGGGTGTCGGGCTGGTCCGCGCTGTCGCTCATGGTCCGACGCTAGGACGATTCGCGCGCGGGCGCAGCCGGTGAGTCCTCACGGGACGGTGGGTGCGCCAGCGTCGCGACGTGCCGCGCGACCAGCGCGCGCTGCCGGGCGGCCGGCCAGTCCTCCGGGTCGAACGCCGCCTCCACGGCGACGCCGTGGGTGAGGGCCAGCAGGGTGCGGGCCTCCTCGTCCGGGTCCCGTGCGGCGTCGACGGTCCCGAGCCGTTGCCCGGCCCGGACGGCGTCGGCGATCAGGTCGCGGTGCCCCGTCACGCGCCGCCGCTGGACCGCGCCCAGGTCCGGCTCCCCGACGGCGATGCCGAAGAAGGCCAGCCAGGTCCGCCAGTTCTCGGAGCGGGGCGCGTCGAGCGGGAGCACGGCCTCGCACAGCGCGACGAGCCGGCGCGGGTCGTCCTCGCCCGGCGCCTCCCGCACGCGGTCCCGGGCCTGGTCGACGGCGGCGTGGTACGCGCTCTGCAGCAGCTCCTTCTTGCCGGCGAAGTAGTGCGTGATCACGGTCGTGCTGGCCCCGGCCGCGGCGGCCAGGGCGCGCAGCGACAGTCCGTCCGTGCCCCGGCGGGCGACGAGCGAGGCGGCGAGCGCGGCGATCTCGCGGCGCCGGACGTCGGCGTCGATGCGGCGGGGCATTTGACGGACGATACAACACGCGTTATACAAACCCCTGTCATCTACCGGGCGTTTGGCAGTTAGTTCGGCAGGGAGGATGCGCATGGAGACCGTGGACGTCGTCGTCCTCGGGACCGGCGGGGCCGGCCTGGTCGCGGCGGTCGCCGCCGCCGATGCGGGGGCCGAGGTCGCCGTCGTCGAGAAGGGGGAGCGGGTCGGCGGAACCACCGCCCTCTCCGGCGGCACCACCTGGATCCCCGCCAACCCCGACAAGTCCACGCCCGACAGCCGCGCGGACGCACTGGCCTACCTGGACTCGTTGTCCCACGGGCTGATCGAGCCCGCACTCGCCGAGGCGTTCGTCGACACCGGACCCGAGTTCGTGCGCTGGATCGAGACGGCGACGCCGGTGCGCTACCACGTGGTCCCGGGGCTGCCGGACTACCACCCGGAGCACCCCGGCGGGAAACCCGGCGGCGGCCGCTCGCTGGATCCCGACCTGTTCTCGTTCCGCGGGCTGGGGGAGTGGGCGGACCGGGTCGTCATGCCCGAGCGGCTGCCGCGGCTGATGCTCACCGAGACCTTCATGGGCGGTGGGCGGCCGGGGCCGCCGAGCCGCGACGAACGCCGCGAGCGGGACCTGCGCGGCTGCGGGCACGCGCTGGTCGGTGGGCTGCTCAAGGCGCTGTTGGACCGCGGGATCGCGCCGCGGACCGGGCTGCGCGCGACGTCGCTGATCCCGGGCGACGGCGTCGAGGGCGTCCGGTTCGCCGACGGCTCGGAGATCCGGGCGCGGCGGGGCGTGGTGCTGGCGACGGGCGGGTTCGAGTGGGACCCGGAGCTGGTACGGGCCTACCTGCGGGGCCCGATGACCAGCCCGGCGTCCGTCCCGACCAACACCGGCGACGGCCTGCGCCTGGCGATGGCCGCCGGCGCCCAGCTCGGCACGATGCGGGAGGCCTGGTGGGTGCCGACCGTCGAGATCCCCGGCGACGAGGCGTTCGGCCGGCAGCGGGCCCAGCTGATCCTGCGCGAGCGCTCGCTGCCCCGGTCGATCATGGTCAACCGCACCGGCCGGCGGTTCACCAACGAGGCCGCCAACTACAACGCGCTCGGCGGCGCCTTCCACCAGTTCGACCCGACCACGTTCAGCTACGCCAACCTGCCCTGCTGGCTCGTGTTCGACGCGGAGTACCTGCGGCGCTACGGCTTCCTGTCGCTGCCGCCGGGGGCGGAGCCGCCGGACTGGATGACCACGGCGGCCACGCTCGACGAGCTCGCCCGCCGGATCGGCGTCCCGCCGCTCGAGCTCGCGGCGACCGTGGCCCGTTTCAACGCCCACGTCGCCGCCGGCGCCGACACCGACTTCGGCCGCGGCGCCAGCGCCTACGACGGCTGGAACGGCGACCAGACCCACTACCCGGGCCCCGGTGCCACGCTCGGCCCGCTGACCGAGGGACCGTTCCACGCCGTCGAGATCCACAGCGGGGCGCTCGGAACCAAGGGCGGCCCGCGCACGGACGTCGACGGCCGGGTCCTCGACCTCGTCGGTGCGCCGATCCCGGGGCTCTACGCCGCGGGCAACGCGATGGCCGGCGTGACCGGCATGGTCTACGGCGGCGCCGGCGGCACGCTGGGACCGGGCATGGTGTTCGGGTACCGGGCCGGGCGGCACGCGGGCGCCCGCGTCCCGGCGCCGGCCGAGGCGCTGTGATGGGCAGCCGGTGCTGGCGGGAACTGCCGACCCTTGCCGACCTGCTCGTGCGGACCGCAGCCACGGCCGACCCGGCGGCCGGGATCGTCACGCCCGACGGCCGCACGTCCTGGTCCGCGGTCCTCGCCGGGGCCGAGCGGATCGCCGAGCAGCTGCTGGACCTCGGCGTCGGCCCCCGCTCGCGGGTGGCGGTGGCGGCGGACTGCTCGGCCGAGGGCGTCGAGATCCTCTTCGCGTGCGCGGCACTGGGAGCGGTCGCGGTGCCGATCAACACCCGGTTCGCCGTGCCCGAGGTCCGGCACGTGCTGGCCGACGCCGGCATCGAGGCCGTCGTCGTGACGGGGCACCCCGACTCGCCCGCGGACTACCCGGAGCTCATCCGCGCGGCGGCCGGGCTGGCCGGCAACCCGCGAGCGCTCGCGCTCGACGGCCTGCCGTCGCTGCGGGTCGCGGCCGCGGTCGGCGCGGTCGACGGGTTCGTCGCGCTCGATCTCGCCGGCCCGGACCCGGAGGCGACAGCCGCCCGGATCGGGGAGCTCCGCGAGCGGGTCTCGCTGCGGCAGACCGCGCTGATGGTCTACACCTCCGGGACCACGGCGCACCCCAGCGGCTGCCCGCTCAGCCACGAGGCCGTCGTCGGCGTGGGGGTCGGGGTCGGCCGGACCCGCTTCCGCTGCACCCCCGCGGACGTGCTCTGGGACGTCCTGCCGCTCTTCCACCTCAGCTTCCTCAACCCGCTGCTCGCGATCCTCGACGCCGGCGGCACCTTCGTGACCGACCGCCGCTTCGACCCGGTGCGAGCGCTGGCCCAGATCCGCGACGAGCGCGTGACCGTCGCCTTCACCTGCTTCCCGACGATCATCGAGGCGCTGGTGGCGCAGCCGGACTTCGCCCCGGTCTTCGCCGGGGTGCGGCTGATGCTCAACGTCGGGCCGCCCGAGACGCTCCGGCGACTGCAGGCGCTGGCGCCGTCGACGGTGCAGCTCACCTCGTACGGCAGCAGCGAGGTCGGTGGGATCGGCGCCACCACCTCGCCGGACGACCCCGAGGACGTCCGCCTCGGCACCAACGGCCGCCCGCTGCCCGGCATGGAGATGGCCGCGATGGACCCCGTCGACGACGAGCTCCTCCCGCCGGGGACGCAGGGCGAGATCGTCGTGCGCGGGCCGGGGCTGTTCGACGGCTACTGGAACGACCCGGAGAAGACCGCCCGCACCGCGGCCGCCGGCGGCTGGTTCCGGTCCGGTGACCTGGGTGTCGTCGACGCGGACGGGCGGGTGAGCTACCGCGGCCGGATCAAGGAGATGATCAAGGTCGGTGGGGAGAACGTCGCCGCGATGGAGGTCGAGGTCGTGCTCGCCCGGCACCCGGACGTGGCGGTGGTCGCGGTCGTGGGGGTACCGGACCCGCGGCTGACGGAGGTGCCCGCGGCGTTCGTGGAGCTCCGGCCGGGAGCGACGGCCTCGGCCGACGACCTGCTGGCCCACTGCCGCGCCTCGCTCGCCTCCTTCAAAGTGCCCCGGCACCTGCGGTTCGTCGACGACTGGCCGATGTCGGCGACCAAGATCCAGAAGGTCGCGCTGGGGCGGACGCTCGCCGCGGAGCTGGGGGTGGGGTAGGGAGTCCGGCCGCCGCTCCGTGCGGCCCCGGGCCCGGCCGTGATCGCCGCTCGCGGTACCCCGCAGGGGTGGGTACCGCGGGTGGTGATCACGGCGCTGTGGGCTGCGGGCGGGAGTGCCGTGCTGCGTCCCACCCATGATCGCCGCGTGCGGTACCTGGCGGCTGCGTCGAGGGCCGTGGTGCACCACTTCCGGCGATCATGTCGGGGCCGATCGCCCCGGCGCGGCAGCTCGGAGCCGGGCCCGGAGTGGCGGCCGACGCCCGTCGGTGATCATCGTTTGCGGTGCTCGGCGGCCGTGGGTGGCCGGGACGTACCGCAGGTGGTGATCATGTGGCGGTCGAGGCCTGCCGGCTCGTCGCTCGTCGCCGGCGTGTGCGACTCATGATCGCTGCTTGCGGTACCTGGTGGCTGCCTCGGCGGCCGTGGCGCACCGCTTCTGGTGATCATGGGGGCGGACGGGCCGGGTGATCCTGTCGGGGGTGCGTGGCAGGGTGGGCGGCCCGAGCGGAAGGAGTGCCCGTGTCCACTCTCCCCAGCCGGCACCTCGGTGTCCGGATCGAGGCGCCCGCGGCCGAGGTCTACGCCTTCGTCGCCGACCCCACCAACCTGCCCCGGTGGGCGGCCGGCCTCGCCTCGGCCAGCGTCGAGCTGCACGAGGGGCGGTGGATCACCGAGTCGCCGATGGGCACCGTCGAGATCGCCTTCGCGCCGCGCAACGAGTTCGGCGTGCTCGACCACGACGTCACGCTGCCCAGCGGGGAGGTCGTCTCCAACCCGGTCCGGGTCCTGCCCAACGAGGACGGCTGCGACCTCGTCTTCACGGTCCGACAGCGACCTGACATGAGCGACGAGGACGTGCAGCAGGACCTCGCCGCGGTGCAGGCGGACCTCGACACCCTCGCCCGCCTGCTCTCCCGCCCGTGACCGATCCTGCTGAGGGCGTGCCGGCACGGGTCCTCGTGGTCGGCGCGGTGAACGTCGACATGGTGGTGCGGGCGCCCCGGCTGCCCGGTCCCGGCGAGACCGTGGTCGGGCCCGGGGTGGAGCGGTTCGGCGGCGGCAAGGGCGCCAACGCGGCGGTGGCCGCGGCGCGCGCGGGCGCCGAGGTCCGGTACGTCGGCGCGGTCGGGGCCGACGACGTCGGATCCGGTGCCGTGGGCGAGCTGCGGGCCGAGGGGATCGACGTCGACGGGGTCGCGGTGCTGGACGACGTGCCGACCGGGGTCGCGCTGATCGTGGTCGACGCGGACGGCGAGAACCAGATCGCGGTGGGCGGCGGGGCGAACGCGGCCGTCGAGCCGGAGGCGGTGCGGTCCGCCGTCGCCCGGTCCGCGGACTGGGCCGGGTGCGTGGTGGTCAGCACCGAGATTCCCGAGGACGCCGTGGCCGCAGCGGTCGAAACCGCTGCGACACGAGGAATCCGGTGCGTCGTGAACTCGGCGCCCGTGCTGCCGGTGATCGGCCGGCTGCTGCGGCACGGGCCGGTGCTGACCCCCAACACCACCGAGATCCGGGATCTGGCGGCCCTGCTGCCGGACGGCGAGGCGGGCGACTCGGTCGAGGAGTACGCGATCGCGCTGGCCCGGCGGACGAACGCGGAGGTCGTGGTGACCCTGGGCGGCGAGGGGGCGCTCGTCGTCGACCCTGGTGGCGGTGCCGAGCACGTCCCGGCCCATCCGGCCCCGGCGGTCCGGGACACCACCGGGGCCGGCGACACCTTCAACGGCGTCCTCGCGGCCGGGCTGGCGGCCGGGGAGACGGTGTCGCGGGCGGTCCGACGCGCGGTGGTGGCCGCGGCGCTGTCCGTCGCGGAGAGCGGGGCGCGCGGCGGCATGCCGTCCGGCCCGCGGATCGAGGACGAGCTGGCCAGGTCGGAGCGGCGCCGATCCTGACGCGGAAGAACCACCTGTCCTGACCCGCGTCAGCGCGTGAGGGAGCGCAGCCGCTCGACGGACTCGCGCATCACGTGCGCCAGGTCCTGCTCCTCGGGCCCGGTGACCCACTGCTCGAAGGCCACCCGCAGGACGGCGACCCCCGCCTCCGCGGCCAGTCGCGCGTCCCCCGCGGCGACGCCGCGCCGGCGAAGCCCCTCGGTCAGGGCCGCCGCCAGCCTGGTCATCTTGATCAGCTCGCGTTCCTGCAGTTCGCCGTTGGCGACGATGACGAGGTGGCGCCGCCGGGAGAAGTCCCGGTTCCGGCTGAGCGCGCCCGCGGCGGCGTCGAGGGCCGCCCCGACCGCCTCCATCGGCGACGCCGTCTCCGGGGCGCCGTCGAGCGCGGCGACCATGTGCTGCTCCAGCAGCTCGGAGCCGGCGAAGAGCACCTCCCGCTTGTCGGCGAAGTGCCGGAAGAAGGTGCGCGCCGTGAGGCCGGCGCGGGCGGCGATCTCGGCGACCGTCGTCTGCTCGAAGCCGCGCTCGACGTAGAGGTCCAGGGCCGCCTCGCGCAGGCGCCCGCTCGCGTTCGGCTCCCAGCGACCCATCCGCGGGAGTCTAGTGATGACACTCGCTGACATCGAAGCGTAGGGTGATGTCATCAAGTGACATCGATACCCGGGAGGGTTCCCATGCGCGTCTTCGTCACCGGGGCGTCCGGCTGGATCGGCTCGGCCGCCGTCCGCGAGCTGCAGCGGGCGGGGCACCAGGTCCTCGGCCTGGCCCGCTCGGACGCCGCGGCGGCCGCCGTCGCCGCCCTGGGTGCCGAGGTGCACCGCGGCGGTCTCGACGACCTCGACGGCCTGCGGGCGGGCGCGGCCGACTCCGACGGCGTCGTCCACCTCGCCTATCACCACGACTTCTCGCAGATGGCCGAGGCCGCGCGGATGGACCTGGCCGCGATCGAGGCGATCGGCGGGGTCCTCGAGGGCACCGACCGGCCGCTCGTCGTCGCCTCGGGCGTCGCGGGCCTCGCGCCCGGTCGCGTCGCGACCGAGCGCGACGAGCCGGACCCCGCCGTGCACCCGCGGACGGCCAACGCCGCGGCCACGCTCGCGCTCGCGGACCGCGGGGTGCGCTCGTCCGTCGTGCGCTTCGCCCCGACGGTCCACGGCGACGGCGACCACGGGTTCGTGGCCAGGCTGGTGGACATCGCCCGGACGCAGGGCGTCTCCGCCTATGTCGGCGACGGCTCCAACCGCTGGCCGGCCGTCCACCGGCGTGATGCCGGCGTCCTCGTCCGCCTCGCGGTGGAGCAGGCGCGCGCGGGCTCGGTCCTGCACGGCGTCGCGGAGGAGGGGGTGCCCGCGCGGACGATCGCCGAGGCCATCGGGCGTGGGCTCGACCTGCCGGTGGCCTCGGTGCCCGCCGAGCAGGCCGTCGAGCACTTCGGTTGGCTCGGCCGCTTCTTCGCCGCCGACTGCCCGGCCTCGAACGAGCTGACCCGCACGGGGCTCGGCTGGGAGCCGACCCACCCTGGTCTCCTCGACGACCTGGGGGAGGGGCACTACTTCCGCAGCGCGACCGCAGCCTGACCGCAGCCTGACTGCCGCCTGACCGCCGCTTGACCGCCGCCTGACCGCCGCCTGACCGCCGCCGTGCGCGGTAAGTGGTGCTCTGGCACCACTTACCGC
>NZ_JBEZDN010000187.1:0-11364 GCF_040648315.1 Pseudonocardia sp. NPDC049154 | reverse complement strand
GACTCCACCCCCCCCCCCCCGCCGCCGGGCGGGCGGCCGCCCGGGCGGGGGTGGGGGCGCGCCCGGCGCGCCCCCTCCTCGGTCATCGCTGGGTCGAGCCCGCGTCCACCGGCAGCGTGACGGCGGTGACGTACCGGCCGTCGTCCGAGGCGAGGTAGAGCGCCGCGGCCGTGATGTCGGCCGACTCCACCCAAGGGACCGGCAACAGGTTCATCCCCGTCGCGACCTCGGCGTACTGCTGCCCGGTCGCGTCCGTGCGCCCGGTGACGGTCGCCCGGGTGGCGGGGTTCTGGAACATCGGGGTGTCGACGTTCGTCGGGTGGATGGTGTTGACCCGGATGTGGTGCGGGGCCAGCTCGTTGGCCAGGCTCCGCATCAGCCCGACGAGCCCGTGCTTGGCCGCGTTGTAGTGCGGGATGTGGGCCATGCCCTTCAGGCCCGCGGCCCAGCTGTGCGGGTGTCCGCCACCGAGGCGAGGATCCGCCGGTCGAGGGCCTCGACCTGGCGGACGGTCTCGTCGAGGTCCGCGCGCGTGGCGCCCGGGTAGCCGACGGTCTCGACCGGCTCGCACACGTCGACGGCGATGATGTCGGCGCCCTCCTGGGCGAACCGGACGGCGTGGCTGCGGCCCTGACCACGCGCCGCCCCGGTGATGAACGCGACCTTGCCCTCGAGACGTCCTGCCATGCCTGCGGCCTCAGTCCGTGGGCAGCGGGTCGGGGACCCGCACGGTCGCCGGGTCCCACGGCGCGAAGGCGGGCGGGCGCTTCTCCAGGTAGGAGTTCACGCCCTCCTTGAAGTCCTCGTGCTGGCGCAGGACCGTGTACCACCAGCGGATCGCGAGGGTGCGCGCGTCCTCGTGCGTGCTCTCCTCCGCCTCGTAGACCTGGGACTTGATGAGCCCCATGGCGGTGGGAGAGCTGTTCTTCGCCAGGTCCCTGGCGTACTCCAGGGTGGCGGGCAGCACCTCCTCGGGCTCGAAGAGCCGGTCCACCAGCCCGAGGTCGAGGGCCTCCTGGCCGACGACCACGCGCGCGGACAGCAGCAGGTCCATCGCCTTCGACGTGCCCAGCACACGGGTCAGCGTCCAGGCCAGGCCGTGCTCGGCCATGATCCCGCGCTTGACGAACGCCGTGGTGAACTTGGCCTTGTTCGACGCGAACCGCAGGTCGCAGTTCATCGCCGCGACGAGCCCGATGCCCGCGCAGGAGCCGTTGATCGCCGCGATGATCGGCTTGCGGATGGTGCGCGGGAACGTGATGGGCGGGCGCTTGTGCGGGTGCGTGGTCAGCGCGGGGTCACCGACCTGGTCCGACAGCGTCTGGGTGTCGATGCCGGGGCAGAAGATCCTTCCCTGGGCGGTGAGGACAATGACCCGCACCTCGGGGTCGGCCTCCAGCCGCTCCAGGTGCTGGTAGTACTCCAGCTCCATCGGGATGGACCAGGCGTTGTTGCGGTGCGGCCGGTTGATCGTCAGGACGGCGACGCCGTCGGCCACCTCGAGCAGGAGGTCCCGCTCGGTCGTGGTCTCGCTCATGACAGTCCCCTCGTGCGGGCCGCACTCACGGCCGGGCTTCCTTGGGCAGGCCGAGCACGGACTCGGCGAGGATGTTGCGCTGCACCTGCGAGGTGCCCGCGTAGATCGTTCCGGAGATCGCGGCCATCCACGTGTCGACCCAGGAGGCGGAGGAGTTGGGCGCGCCCGGGTCGTCCGCGCGGTAGTGCCGGATCGGCCTGCGCCCACTCGGGGCCAGCGCCTCCGCGCCGAGCAGGCTCACGCCCAGGTCGGTGGTCTCCTTGTGGTGCTCGCTCCAGTAGAGCTTGGAGACCGACGCGTCCCGGCCCGGGACCTCGCCCTTCAGCCACCCGGTCAGCGTACGGAAGCCCAGGTAGCGCATGATCTGGCCGCTCGTGTAGGCCCGCACGAGCTGGTCTCGGACCAGCGGGTCCGATGCCAGGCCGCGCTCCTGCGCCAGCGCGATCAACCGGCGCACCTCCGCCCCGAAGAAGATCGGGTTGGTGGCCACCTCGTCGCCGCGCTCGAGGCCCAGCAGCGCCATCGCGGCCGTCCAGCCCTGGTTCGGACCGATGACGACGTTCTCCTCCGCGGTGCGCGCACCGTCGAAGAAGGTCTCGTTGAAGTTGTCCCCGCCGGTCATCATGGTGATCGGGCGGATGGTGATGCCGGGCTGGTCCATCGGCACCAGCAGCATGGAGATGCCCTTGTGCCGCGGCGCCTCCGGGTCCGTGCGGACGAGGACGAAGATCCAGTTCGCGCTCCGGGCGTCGGACGTCCAGATCTTCTGGCCGTCGATCACCCACTCGCCGTCGACCAGCCTGGCCTTCGTGCGCAGCCCGGCGAGGTCCGAACCCGCGCCGGGCTCCGAGAAGCCCTGGCACCAGGTGTCCTCGCCGCGCACGATCCGGGGCAGGAAGTGCGCCTTCTGCTCCGGGGTCCCGAAGCGCAGCAGCAGGTTCCCGATCATCTTGATCGAGAAGTTGTCGTTGAGCCCGTACGGCGGGACCTCGGCTTTGGCGAACTCCTCGCTCAGCACCACCTGGCCCAGCTTGTCGAGTCCGGCCCCGCCGTACTCCTTCGGCCAGCTCGGCGCGACGTAGCCGCGTTCGGCCAGCCGGGTGCGCCACCAGGCGGTGAACTCCTTCGCCTCGGCCGAGGACATCGCGCCCAGGCCGGGGAAGTCCTTCGGGAGCTCCTCGGCCAGGAACGCGCGCACCTCGGTGCGCAGCTGCTCCGCCTCCGGGGGGTAGTCCAGGTTCACGGCGTCCGCTCCGGTTCCGTCGGGTCCGTCGGGTCCGTTCCGTGCGCTGCGCGATGCGGCGCGAACTTCGGGGCCCGCTTCTCCACGAACGCGCGGAAGCCCTCCTGCCCGTCCGCGCTGCCATGCAGCGCGGTGGCGGCGGCGCGCTCGCGCACGATGCCGTCCGCCACGGACAGCATCGCGGTCTCGCGCAGCAGCGACTTGGTCCGCGCCGGGACCAGCGCCGCTCCGCCTGCGAGCTCCTCGGCGACGGCCCTCGCCTGCACGAGGACGTCCTCCGGGGACTCCGCGAGCCGGTTCGCCAGGCCCAGCTCGTAGGCGCGGGCGCCGGTCAGCGTGCTCCCCAGCATGATCATCTCGGTGGCTATCCCGCGCGGCGCGAGCCGGGGGAGCCGCTGCGTGCCGCCCGCCCCGGGCAGCACCCCGAGCTTCGCCTCCGGCACGGCCAGCTTGCCCTTGCCGAACACCACCCGCAGGTCACAGGCCAGGGCGAGCTCGAGGCCGCCGCCCATCGCCGCGCCGTTGACCGCCGCGACGAAGGGGAGGGGGCTGCGCTCGATGAGCTCGAGCGCGTCGGTGAAGCCGTGGATGAACCGCTCGAACTCGCCGCTGTCGGCGAAGCCGTCGATCTCGTCGATGTCCGCGCCCGCGGAGAACGCCCGCCCGGCACCGGTGACGACGACCGCGCGGACCGACGCGTCGGCGTCGAGCTCGCGGACGGCCCCGGCCAGCGCCCGGCAGGTGGCGCTGCCGATCGGGTTGAGCCGCTCGGCCCCCTCCAGGACCAGCGTCGCGACCGCCCCGTCCCGGCGGAGCGAGACTCCCGTCGCCGCGCTCATGCCATCGTGAGGCCGCCGCTGACGGACAGCGTCTGGCCGGTGATGAACGCGGCGCCCTCACCCGCGAAGAACACGACGGCGGGGGCCACGTCGTCCGGGGTGCCGATGCGCTTCATCGGCACCGCGCGGCGCATGGCGTCGAACATCTTCTCCGACAGGTCCGACACCTGCTTGAGCAGCGCCGTGTCGGTGGGGCCGGGGCACACGGTGTTGACCGTGACGCCCTTGGTGGCGACCTCGCGGGCCAGGGCCTTGCCGAACGCGATCATCGCGCCCTTGCTGCCCGAGTACACGACCTCGCCGGACGAGCCGACCCGGCCCGCGTCCGACGCGATGTGGATGATCCGGCCGAAGCCGCGCTCGACCATGCCGTCGAGCACCGCGCGGGTGACGATCACGGTGCCGAGGTAGTTGACGTCGACGACCTTGCGCCAGGTGTCCTCGGTCGACTGCACGAAGGGCTCGATCTTGTCGATCCCCGCGTTGTTCACCAGCACGTCCACCGGGCCGAGCTCGGCCTCGACGCGCGCCACGGCCGCGGCCACGGACGCGCTGTCGGAGATGTCGACGCCGACGCCGATGCTCGGCGTGGGCAGCCCCTTCGCGACGGCAACGGCGGCGGCCTCGTCGAGGTCCGCGGCGGCGACCGCGTGGCCGGCCTCGGCGAGGTGGCGGGCGATCGCGCCGCCGATGCCCCCGCCCGCGCCGGTGACCAGGGCGACCCTGGGCTTGGTCTCGGTCTCCGTCATGTCAGGCATCCTGTCCGGTCGTGGCGGCGAGGTCGGTGAAGCGCGGCGGGCGCTTCTCCAGGTGCGAGGCCAGGCCCTCCTTGACCTCGGGGCCGCCGAATCCGATGAACTCGGCGCCGAGCGAGGCCTCGAAGGCGGGGATGGCCGAGCGCAGCCAGTGGTTGAGCGCGTGCTTGGTCCACTGGATCGCCGTGGGGGCGCCCTCGGCGAGCCGGACGGCGATCTTCTCGGCCTCGGCCACCACGTCGTCGTCCTCGACGCACAGCGAGACCAGGCCGATCCGCTCGGCCTCCTCGCCGCTGAGCGGGTCGCAGGTCAGCAGGTAGTACTTGGCCTTGGCCAGGCCCATCATGATCGGCCAGCAGATCGCGGCGTGGTCGCCCGCCGCGACGCCGAGCCGGGTGTGCCCGTCGATGATCTTGGCCTTGCGGCCCGCGACGGAGACGTCGGCGAGGATGCCGGTGACCAGGCCTGCGCCGACAGCGGGTCCGCGCATGGCGGAGATGATGGGCTTGTCGAAGGCGACGATGTTGAGGACGAGATCGCGGGCTTCGCGCATGACGCGGATCCGGGTCTCGTAGGAGTCGACCATGGCCTGGATGGACTCGAAGCTGCCACCGGAGGAGAAGGCCTTGCCTGCTCCGTAGACGAGCACCGCGCGGACCTCGGGGTCCGCCTGCAGCGCCGGCCAGACGTCGGCCAGGTCGCGGTGCATCTGCGGCCCCACCGAGTTCAGCGAGGGGCCTTCGAGCACGAGGTGCATGACACCGTGCTTGTCCAGCTCGAGCTTCAGACTGGGGAAGTCGGCGTAGCGATCGCCCATGCGGCACGTTCCTTCGGTTGACCGGTTTCGGGAGCCCTCGTCGGCGGCGGTTGCCCGCCCGCCCGGCCGTCCCTATAGTTCTATCATCTAGATGGTAAGGGTGTCAGTAGGCAAGGGTCACCGCTGCCACCGCCGACCGTCCGTCACCACCCCGGGACCGGAGCCCGCTCGCCTGGAGGAACACGCCGCCGTGGATCTGACACTCAGCCCGGAGCTCACCGACTTCCGCGAGGAGGTCCGGACCTGGCTCGCCGAACACCTGGTCGGGGAGTTCGCCCGACACCGCGGCGTGGGCTTCTCCTGGGACGCCGAGGCGTGGGACCTGCGGGTCGCCTGGGACCGGGAGCTCGCGGCCGGCGGCTGGCTGTGCCTGGGTTGGCCCGAGGAGTACGGCGGTCGCGCGGCGACCATCGACCAGCAGCTGGTCTTCCAGCTCGAGTACGCGCTGGCCGACCCGCCCTACCGGGCCACCACCCAGGGCCAGGACCTGTTCGGGCCCACCCTGCTGCACTTCGGCACGCCGGAGCAGAAGGCGCGGTTCCTGCCGCCGATCGCGCGCGTCGAGGAGTTCTGGGGCCAGGGGTTCAGTGAGCCGGGCGCCGGATCGGACCTGGCGGGCCTGCGCACCCGGGCCTGGCGGGACGGCGACGAGTGGGTGATCGACGGCCAGAAGGTCTGGACCTCCCACGGCGGGTACGCCGATTGGCTCTACGTGCTGTGCCGCACCGACCCGGACGCGCCCCGCCACCGGGGCATCTCGATGCTGGTCGTGCCGACGGACCAGCCCGGCGTCGACATCCGCTGGATCCGCAACGTGCTCGGCGGGGACGACTTCTGTGAGGTCTACTTCGACGGCGCCCGCACCCGGGCCGACCTCGTCGTCGGCGAGGTTGACGCCGGGTGGGGCGTGGCCATGGGCGCGCTCGGCACGGAGCGTGGCACCACGATGCTCGCCGAGAACCTGCGCCTGCAGCGCGAGGTCGAGCTGATCACCGAGGCGGCGCGGGCGGGCGGCCGGGAGCCGACGGGCGCGCTGCGCCGCGACCTCGCCCGGGCCTGGACCGACGCTCGGATCGCGGAGTGGAACGGGCTGCGGCTGATGACGGCGATCAAGACCGGCCGCGGCGTCGATCCCGTCGTGCAGTCCTCGGTCAGCAAGGTCTTCGCCAGCCGCGCCCACACCCGCCTGGGCGAGACCGCTATGCGGGCCCGGGACGCGGCGAGCGAGCTCGTCGGCGAGGACTACGCGCTCGACCGCCTGCAGCAGGTCTTCCTCGGCACCCGCGCCGAGTCGGTGTTCGGCGGCACCCAGCAGATCCAGCTCAACATGCTCAGCGAGCGCACCCTCGGGCTGCCCCGCGAGCCGCGACGCGCGTGAGCGCCGCACCCGTCCCCACGTACCCCGGGCACCGGACCCGGACGAGCCACGCCCGGAAGGGGTGAGTCGCAGGTGGAGTTCGCCCTGAACGACGAGCAGACGACGCTGCAGGAGGTCCTGCGCGAGTTCCTGTCCGAACGCGCCGACGAGACGGCGGTCCGCGCCCAGATGGCGGAGCCCGCGGGCTTCGACCGCCAGCTGTGGAAGCGCATGGGCACCGAGCTGGGCCTGCAGGGGATGGCGATCCCGGAGGAGTACGGCGGCGCGGGCTTCACGTTCGTCGAGCTCGGCATCGTGCTGGAGGAGATGGGCCGCGCGGTCACGGTGTCGCCCTTCCTCGCCTCCGCCGTGATGGCCCCCCAGCTGCTGCTGGCACTCGGCGACCCCGCGGCCTGCGAGAGATGGCTCCCCGGGCTGGCGAGCGGGGACGTCGTCGGGACGGTGGCGCTGGCCGAGGACGGCGGCTCCTGGAAGCCAGGCGCGGTGGCCCTGACCGCCCGGAGCGAGGGGGCGGGCTGGGTGCTCTCTGGGCACAAGTCCTTCGTGGTCGATGGCGCGGCGGCGGACCTCGTCCTGGTCGTCGCGCGGACCGACGACGGGCTCGGGGTGTTCGCCGTCGAGGCCGGGGCGGACGGGTTCGAGCGGACCCCGCTGGCCACCATGGACCAGACCCGCAAGCTGGCCCGGCTGACCTTCGCCGACACCCCCGCCGTCCGGGTCGGGTCGGGGGACGCGACCCCGGCCGTCGAGCGGATGCTCGACCGCACCCGCGTCGCGCTCGCGGCGGACGCCCTCGGCGGCAGCGGCAGGGTGCTGGACATGTCCGTGCAGTACGCCAAGGTGCGGGAGCAGTTCGGCCGCCCGATCGGCTCGTTCCAGGCGATCAAGCACATGTGCGCCACGATGCTGGTGGACCTCGAGTCCTCCCGCTCGGCGGTCTACTACGCGCTGTGGGCCACCGCGACCGACCAGGAGGACGTGCCGGTCGTGGCGCCGATGGTCAAGGCGCACTGCGTCGACGCCTACCTGGCGGCCGCGGGGGACAACGTCCAGATCCACGGCGGCATCGGCTTCACCTGGGAGCACCCGGCGCACCTGTACCTCAAGCGCGCGAAGAGCTCCCAGGCCCTGCTGGGCGGCTCGGACGAGCACCGGCAGCTCGTCGCCGACCGGCTCGGCATCTGACTGCCGGTTCCCGGGGCGGGGTCGCCCCGGGAACACGTCAGGCGGGCTGCTCGGCCCGGTCGACGACGGTGCCGTCCTCGACCAACCGGTCGACGCGGTCGGGAGCGAGTCCCCAGTCCGCGAGCACCTCGCGGGACTCCCGGCCGGGCACGGCGGGCGGTCGGGTGATCGCGGCGGGCGTGCGGCCCAATCGCGGCGCCGGAGCCGGCTGCACCACGCCGAACTCCTCGACGAAGGTCCCGCGGGCCACGTTGTGCGGGTGCTCGCGGGCCTCGGCGAACCCGAGCACCGGGGTCACACAGGCGTCCGTCCCGTCGAACAGCGCGGTCCAGTGGGCCCGGGTCCGGGTGCGGAAGATGCCCGCGAACAGCTCCTTGAGCTCGGGCCAGCGGGCCGGGTCGTCGCGGTCCGGCAGCGCCTGCGGGTCCAGGCCCAGCTTCTCGACCATGACCCGGTAGAACTGCGGCTCGATCGGCGCCACGGCCAGCCAGCCGCCGTCGGAGGTCTCGTAGGTGTTGTAGTACGGCGAGCCGCCGTCGCAGAAGTTGGTGCCGGGGGCGTCGAGCGTCCAGCGGCCCTGGGCCGTCATCGAGTAGATCAGCGTGGTCAGCGACGCGACGCCGTCAACCATCGCCGCGTCGATCACCTGTCCCTCGCCCGAGCGGTGCGCCTCGAGCACCGCGCTGACGATGCCGAACGCCAGCATCAGCCCACCGCCGGCGAAGTCGGCGATGAAGCCGGGGGGTGAGGGCGGGGGGCTGTCGGCGTCGCGCTGCAGCAGGGTGAGGGCGCCGGTCAGCGCCAGGTAGTTGAGGTCGTGGCCCGCCATGGCGGCCATCGGGCCCTGCTGGCCCCAGCCGGTCATGTGCGCGTAGACCAGCCGCGGGTTGCGCTCGCGGCACACGTCGGGGCCGAAGCCGAGCCGCTCGGCCACCCCCGGCCGGTAGCCCTCGATCAGCACGTCGGCGTTCGCCACCAGGTCGAGCAGCGTCTCCAGGCCCGCGGCCTGCTTGAGGTCCACGGCCACCGAGCGACGCCCGCGCGCCAGCGCGTAGAGCTCCGGCTTGCGTGCGCCCGGTCCGGGTCGGTCCACCCGGACGACGTCCGCGCCCATGTCCGCGAGCAGCATCGCCGCGTACGGGCCTGGTCCCATGCCCGCGATCTCGAGGACCCGCACCCCGGCCAGGGGGCCGCGGGTGGCGTAATTCGGGTAGTTCATTTATCGAGTATGGGCGCCCAGACTTGGCCCAGCAAGGGTCGCGGCGTGCTCGACACCCGTCCCAACCCCTCTGTTCGACCCCTGCTCGACGGCCTGTCCTCCACGACGGCGCGGCGGGGTGGCTCGGACTGGCTTGACGGGTACACAGCCGTTGATCGGGTAAACTTCGGAAACTCAGACACCATTTATCACCCCGAGGAGGCGAGCGTGAGCGAGCTCGAGACTCTGCGCGCCGCGAACCTGCAGCCGCCGCGCCTGCCGAAGATGGCGGAGCTGATCGCCGACCAGCTGCGCAAGCAGATCGTCAAGGGCGAGCTGGCCGAAGGGGCGGCGTTGCCCTCGGAGGCGGAGCTGCTCGAGCGGTTCCACGTCTCCCGGCCCACGCTGCGTGAGGCGTTCCGGGTGCTGGAGTCGGAGTCCCTGATCACCGTGCGGCGCGGGGCGCACGGCGGCGCACGGGTCCAGGTGCCGAACATCGATGTGGCGGCCCGGTACGCCGGGTTCGTGCTCGAGCACCGCGGCACCACTCTGGCGGACGTCTACGAGGCTCGGATCCTCATCGAGCCCCCGATCGTGGCCCTGCTCGCCTCCCGGCGCACCGACGAGGACGTCCGCAGGCTGCGAGAGGCCCTCGAGGAGCACGAGGCGGCCGCCCACGCCCCGATGGTGGCGATCCGCACCCACACCGCGTTCCATGCGCTCCTCGTGGAGCTCACGGGCAACCAGACCCTGCGTGTGCTCACCGGCATGGTGCAGCACATCATCGACCGGGCGAACTGGGACTGGGTGGAGGCGAAGTCCGCCACCCAGGAGGAGACCGGGATGAGCCTGGGGCTTCGGGCCCACCACCGGGTGGTTGACCTCATCGAGGCCGGCGTGGAGTCGGGCGCCGAGGAGGTCTGGCGCAAGCACCTGACCGAGGCCCGCGACTACCTGCTCCGCCCGGACCGCACCACCGTGCTCGACCTGATGAGCTGAGCGCCCTCGCGGCTCACCGACCTCTCCCTTCGGAGGGGCTCGCCCCGCTCGCCCGTCCCGCGCTTCCCAGGTTATAGTGCAATCAGTTAGATTTACTGGGAGCGCTCGTGTCGACCGCTCGACGTGGGAGGGACGATCCGTGGACTTTGGCCTGACCGACGAGCAGGAGATGCTCCGGAAGACCGCGCAGGACTTCGTGACCAAGACGTGCCCGCCGGAGACCGCGAAGCGGTGGGACGAGGAGTCGGTCCTGCCCCCGGAGCTGCTGACGGGCTTCGCGGACCTGGGGTGGTTCTCGCTGCCGTTCTCGGTGGAGGACGGGGGTGAGGGCGGCGGACCGATCGAGCTGGCGCTGATCGCCGAGCAGCTGGGCCGGGCGAGCTTCGACGTGGCGATGTGCTTCATCGGCGTGCTCATCCCCGCCATGACGGTGCACCGCTGGGCCTCGCCCGAGCAGCGCCAGTGGGTGCGTGAGGAGATCATGACCGGCAAGCACCGGCTCGCCGTCGCGATCTCCGAACCGGACAGCGGATCGGATGCGGCGGCGCTGCGGACCGCCGCCGTAGACCAGGGCGACCACTACCTGCTCAACGGGCAGAAGATGTGGTGCACCGGCGGCGGCCAGCCGAACACCACGATCGCGATGTACGTGCGCACCGGCCCGCGGGAGCCCAAGCACAAGGGTATCAGCCTGCTGCTCGTGGACCCGACGCTCGAGGGCGTCGACGTGCGGCGGACCCCCACGCTGGCCCGGCACATCCTGGGCACCACCGAGGTCACCCTGACCGACGTGCGGGTGCCGAAGGACCGGCTGGTCGGCCCGCAGGACGGGGCCTGGAAGGTCCTGCTGTCGAACCTCGAGCTGGAGCGGGTGCTGCTCAGCGGCGGCTACGTCGGCGCGGCCCAGGCCACGCTCGACGAGATGCTGCAGTACTCCAAGGAGCGCGAGGCATTCGGTCGCAAGATCGGTGAGTTCCAGTCGCTGGCCCACGCAATGGCGGACCTGCAGGTCGAGATCGACTCGGCGCGGCTGCTGACCCGCCGCGCCGCCTGGATGCTGGCCCAGGGCATGTCCTGCTCGCGCGAGGGCGCGATGGCCAAGCTGAAGGGCTCGGAGACCTACGCCAACGCCGCCCGGCTCGGCATGCAGGTGATGGCGGGCCACGGGTTCTCCACGGAGAGCGTGATGAGCTTCCGCTACCGCGAGTCGATCGTCACGACGATCTCCGGGGGCACCAGCCAGATCCAGCGCAACGGGATCGCCCGCAGTATGGGCCTGCGGCCCTACTGACCGGCGTCCGACGGACCGAAGGGCTCGACCCCAGGGGTCGAGCCCCTAGGCGTTGGGGGGGGGCGCCGCGTGGGGCGTGGTGGTCGGGGGGGTGGGCGTAGGCCGGGCCGGGGGGTGGGGCG